>JACRGF010000042.1 GCA_016212395.1 Microcaldota archaeon | reverse complement strand
GATAACGCTAATAGCGGCGCCGAAGGCGCCGCGCGCCGCCGCTGAAACACTACTTGAATTACAATATAGAAAAAGACATTCGGACGCTACATCCACCCGTTAAAACAGGTAAGGATTAGCATCCAACAAAAGCCCTAAAACGATACGCGTTTTCAAAAGAATAGAATCGCTTGAAAACAAAAAATCGTACAGGTCTAAAACCCTTTCAAAAATACTGGCTTCCCTCGAAATAAATGCAGTGTATATTCACAAGGGAAAAAAAGCGTTTTTGAAAGAAACGAAAATAGACTCTGAAATGGGGCTCGTTGCAACGAGAGAAAGGTTAAGCAAGGACGCACGCTTTTTTATTCCAAGAACAAAAACGAAAACGCTCAGAAAACTGTACAAAAAATACGTGTAAGCAACACTCGCACCCCAAAAGAAAGAACAAAACCAGCCAGAACTGAAAACTACAAAACCCAAAACCTTTTTTTCCAACTGTCAAAACAAGTCGGAACAAGTCAAAACTACTGCGAAACTACTCTTTTTCCCACCGGCTGTGACCCCCCTCTAATTGTTTATAAGCAGGGAACAACGCAGGTTATACTTGTTTTTTTCGGGGCCGTGAAGCCGCGCGCTGCCAAGCGCTGTACCAACCATCGCCTCTTTGTTGGGAAAGGCGTTTCGAACGGCCTCTCTGAAATTTTTTTGCTTAAAAAAATTGGTTGAAAAGAAGGTGAAATGAATGGAAGAAAAATACGCTAGGCTGTTGAAGTACGTTGCGTTCGCGCGCAGGCAAGGGGAAAGCAGGGAAGCAAGAGAGTGCGACGACTGCGGGTCGAATTCAATCCAAAGGGAGGGGAGATGCCTCACGTGCAGGCAATGCGGATGGAGCGCGTGCGGGTAGGAAAAAAAAATCATTCTCGCGAAAAAACAAAACGTTTTTATATCACTTACTTTATAAGTGAATTGCGAGATGATTTGCAGAATTGGTGGTTTGATGAGAGTAATCATCTCAAAACACGCGCGAAGGCAGATGGAAAAACGCGGGGTTTACGAGCAGGACGTTGCAGCGTGCGTGATTGACGGCGAAGAGGTTTTCGAACAGCAAAACGGGCGTTTCGGTGTAAAGCATTATAGCAAGTTGAAGGGCGCAATGAGTGATTTGATAGTAGTGTGGCGTTTCAAAAAACTGGACAAAGAAGTAGTGACGGTTTACTGGAGGAGTAGAAGATGAAACTGAAATGCTTGAAGTGCAAGGAGCATGCGAGAAAAATAGTTTTGCCTACTTACGAGTATGTAAAAGGAGTGACTTTGCAGAATGTGGCTGCGTTTGAGTGCCCGAAATGCAGGGAGCTTGTTTTTACAGAAAAACAGGTAGGTGACATGGAGAAACGGGCTGATGCGATTAAAGCACACTTGTTTGCGTTTGTCAGAAAGATTACTGTTTCGGGGAGGTCGCTAGTCATAAACATTCCCGAAGATGTAGTGCGACATATGAGGCTGAGCAAAGGAAAGAAGACGAAATTGTTTCCAATAGATGATAAACGGCTGTTATTGGAAGTCGCGTAAGTCGAAGTCAACACATTTTGTCTCCTGTTGCGACTGTTTGGACGCGTTGGATTATTTTCTTTTTTTCAATGAATTTTTCCACTTCTTTTGGAACGAATTTTTGCCAGCCTGTTCCTTTCAGCATTGCCTTGCGGATTTTAGTGCCGTCGAAGTCAAGGCGGTCGAAGAACGGAATGTCTTTCACTTGCCTGCCAGCGTCTTGGAATAGTTTTCGGGTGAGGGAGTTGTTAGTGTATACAACGTCGTATTTTGGGACGAGCGAGTTTACGTGCGCTATCCACAGCGCGTTGTTGTTCACGTCTGGAATCGAGAGGATAATGCATTTTTCGAGTAGCTTGCTGGCTTTGAGCGTGTCGTGCACCATTTCAATGCGTTCGCCTACAGTGAACGGGTTTTCAACTTCGTAGCATGCCTGCGAGCTTCCCACTAGCACTATCAAGTCGCTGCACTCGCGCAAAACCCATTCTATTGCCTTCAAGTGGCCGTTGTGGAAAGGCTGGAACCTGCCGACGAACAATCCGCGCATGGAAAGAGATTGTTTCAACAATAGTTTTTAATAGTTGCCTTCCGAAAGAATTGCGAGGGTGGTTTTAGATGAAATTGCAGTTTTTTGCGTTGTTTTGCGCGCTCGCGCTGATAGTAGGGTGCACTGTGCCGAGCGTTGGCGAGAAAAACCTTGTTCCGAGCAAGGCGGACTTTGTTGTGACAATGAAAGTCGCGGATTTTTTCGCTGACTCGGACGTTCAAGACATTATGAAGGAACAATTCGGCGATTTCGAGAAACAACTCGAGCAAGCGTACGACGAGACAGGCATTGACATAAAGAAAATGACTAAAATTATTTTCTTCGGCGAATCGTCTTCACTTGGAAGCATAGGGTCCGGCAGTGGTTACGCTGCAGGAATAATTTACGGCCAGTTCGACCAAGCAGCGATACTGAGCAAGATTAAGGAAAAGGAAGAGTTAAAGGAAGAATCCTACGAGGGCGTGGCGTTGTACGTGAATGACAACGGCTATTCGGAGAGCGCGATGGCGTTCGTTGACGGCGCGCTCGTGGCAGGAACGACTGAAGCAGTGAAAGACGTTATAGACGTGAGCAAAGGGAAAGCAAAAGCGTTGGATGACGCGGACTTGAACGCTGTAACTAAAAACATTGACGCGAGCGGAATGCTGACGCTCGCAGCGAAAATTCCGGAAGACGCGAGAGACCAGATTGCCCGGTCTGATTCACGCGGAAGCCCGATAAACATGCAGGCCTTCTCTAAATTAAAGACGATCGGCTGGTCGTTCAGCAAGCAAGGCTCTGCGATAGACCTTAAAGTGGCAATGCTTGCAGACGACGCTTCAAGCGCTGGAAAAGTTTCAGACGTTTTGGACGGCGCGATAAGCATGGGCAAAGGCATTGCTGAATCCGGAAGCGCTATAGAAACAGTGCTGGAAAAACTGAAGGTTGAAAGCAACGGGGAAATCGTGAAAGTAAGCCTTTCAACAACAAAAGATGAACTCTCGGACTTGAGCAAAGAAATCCAGAAAATGAACACGCCGAGGTACACTGCACCACCAGTGAGAACTCCGATAGAGCCGGAATACCCAGAGTATGAATAAAACAATTCATACTCCCCCCTTCTTTTTTTTATTTTTCTTTTTTTCCTTTCACCAACGTTTTTAATTCTTTTAATGCACAACCATGCTATCATGGGCCGATAGATCAGCGGTAGATCGCTGCCTTCGCAAGGCAGAGGCCGAGGGTTCAAAACGCGTTTTCAGTCTTGAGTTTTCAGTTTTCAAGCGTCTGAAGACTGTGAGAATCCCTCTCGGTCCATAACTCGTTTTCTGTTTTGGGTTTTGAGTATGCTGCCGGATTTTTAGCAGGGTTTTGTTTAGTGTTCTATATTCTTTTTTTAATGTTCGTGTTTAAAGAAAGTTTTATGCGCAAGTTCGGAGCGTTGGTTGAACGCGAGTTTTTGGGCGTAAAGCGAAGCGCTTTAATGATTATAGTCATTCTCATCCTGCCTGTCGCGTTCGGGTTCATGTTCGGCACGTTCAAAAACATTCTGCCAAAAGGCACGCCGTCCACTATTGTTGCCGAGGACGCGAACGTTTCAGAGAAAGAGTTAAAATTCGCTTTGGGAATTTTAAATTATTTTTCAGAGCCGAAAGTTGAAAAGCAAGTGGACGCGTCCAAGCTGTTCAGGGAAGAAACGTACTTTATTTTGATCGTTCCGAAAGGGCTTTTGAGCGGAGGGTCGACTGTGCGCGTTGTTGTTGACGCGTCAATGACGCCAGTAGCAGACTTGACGCCCATAGTAGTCGGGTCTATTAGAGACTCGCTTTACTCTTCAGGGTATTACAGTATTGACATTGAAGTGGAGAAGGTTGGAAGAAGTGTTTTGCCGTTCGAGTTCTTCGTTCCGGGAGTGTTGCTCATGCTTTCCGCAGGCGTGGGCTTGCTTCTCGTTCCTTTCTTTACAGTCCGCGACAAGCAAGTGTTCTCGAGAATAATGAACAGCGTTTCCGCTCTTTCCTTCGTGACGAGCAAAATAGTATTCGCGCTGGTGATAGTAGGCATTCAAGTAGCACTGCTGTTGCTCACTCAAACGTTTTTCGGGTCTACGGGAAGCTCTTTGTTCAAGTTGAACGAGTGGTCAGTGCTCGCACTGGCAATTACAACGGTTTACTTTACTTTCACGGGCTTGGCAGTAGTGTTTCTGACGAGGTTCAGCGAGGCAGGAAAGCAAGTGAACGCGTTGCTGTTCGGCGCAGTGGCAGTCTTTTCAGGCGCGTTCTACCCTGCAGGCTTTTTCCCAATGCTTCCAGGCCTTGGAAACATGCTTCAAACTATTGCGAGAAGCCTCCCGCCATACTATTCAGTAGTATTATTGAGGGGTTTCGGAGTGCGCGGGGTTGAAGCAAGCCTGCTCGCAGACTACGTTGCAGTAATAATCGCGTCTGCAGTGGTTTCGCTCGCGTTGCTTTATTACGCTATAGAAAAACTAAAACGAGGATGAAAAAACAGAAGAAAGAAAATTTGCGCGTGAATTTGTTTTCGCGTGTTGATTGTTTGTTGTTCGTATTGGGTGTTTGTATGAACGCGGTTGTTCTCGAACGGTTGTGCAAGAGTTTCGGAAGCAAGAAAGTGCTGGACGAGGTTAGCCTTTCAGTTCCTGGAAAAAAGATTTACTGCTTGAGCGGGTCGAACGGAAGCGGCAAGACCACGCTGTTAAACATTATTGCTGGAGTGCTCGCGCCTTCAAGCGGAAAAGCAAGCGTTACAGGGAGAGTTGGCTACTGCTACCAAGTGCCGCGCACGTGCGACGACTTGACAGTAAAAGAAAACCTCGCGTTTTTCTCGAAAATCGTTGACGCGCGCGATTCAAAGTGGTTGAAAGAACTAGTCGAACTCGTGGGCTTGAAAGAGTGGCTGGGAGTGCTCGCAGGAGAATTGTCCACTGGAATGAAAAAACGAGTTGAAATCGCAGTAGCTTTGCTCGCAGACCCGGAAATACTCTTGTTCGACGAGCCCACTACAGGAGTTGACGCTGAAACACGCGAGAAAATACTAGAACTAGTAAAAAAAATGCGAGGCAAAAAAACGATGCTCATCGCTTCCCACGAATTATTCGAACTCCGCAACCTATGCGACAAGACAATCAAAATAGAAAACGGAAAAATAAAAGAAAAGTAAAAAGAAAGAAAAAGACAGGGAATTGAAAACTGCTAAAAACTACTGCAAAACTATTCAAAACCCCGGAATCAAAACAACTGCAAAACTTCTAAACTCCAAAACCACCCAGACGAAACCACTCGAAACTACTGCAAAACCCAGGAGTCAAAACCTTACAGGTAATGCAGGTCTTCAACGCCGAGCAACAGTTCTTGTTTTTGCTTGTCGGGTTGTGCAGCTGCTGCTTGGGATTCAAGCAAGTGCTTGTAGTGAATGCCTGTAATGATGGAGGTTACTGTTACTTTCTCGCCTACGTCAGGGTTTAAGCGCGCGCCCCAAATGACGTTTGCTTTCGCGTCAAAGTTTTCAGTCACTTTCTCTCCAATCTCCGTGGCTTCACCGAGCGTCAAGTTGCTTCCGCCGTTAATGTGAATGAGTGCTCCTTTCGCGCCAGTGCAGTCAACGTCAAGCAACGGGTTCGCCAAAGTATTCTTCACAACTTGCCTGACGCGGTCGCTTCCAGTGCCGTCGCCCATTGAAATCATTGCAATGCCAGCACCGCCCATAATGCTTTTCACGTCAGCAAAATCAATGTTGATCAAGCTCGGGAACGTGATAGTGTCGCTAATGCCTTTCACTGCACGCGAAACAATCTCGTCCGCTATTGCAAACGCTTGGTTCATGGGCAAGTTTGGAACGTAACTCGTAAGCTTGTTGTTGTCAACCACGACTACAGTATCGCTCGCGTTCTTCAACTGCTCCAAGCCCCACAACGCCTTCTTAATGCGCGCGCGCTCGAGAGAAAACGGCAGGGTAACCATTGAAATGACAATGGCGCCTTCCTTGCGCGCAACATCAGCAATAATAGGAGCAGCGCCAGTTCCAGTACCACCGCCTAACCCAGCAGCAATGAACACGAGCTCGCTTCCAGCAACAGCTTCCTTCAACTTGTCCCTGCAAGATTCAGCGCACTTCTGGGCGACTTCAGGGAAACCACCGGCACCCAAGCCGCGGGTAATGCTCCCGCCAATAAGCAAGCGCTTGTTCGCATCAACCATTTTCAAGTGAAGCTGGTCAGTGTTAACAGCAATAGTATCAGCACTCTTAATGCCGAGCTTGGAAAGACGGTTTATAGTGTTGCAGCCAGCACCGCCGACTCCAATCACAGAAATCTTAATCTTGTCCGAACTCATGTCCTCTTTCTGAGGAGTGCATGAACTCGCACGCGCAGCGTTGAATAAGCTCTCCATACTAACCAAGCCTCCTTCGAAAAACCCCATTCCGCCAACGGTCGCCTTACTTCCAAAGCAGAACAGGCATGAACGTGAAAAAAAAATTAAAAAAATAAAAAAAATGAAAAAACGGGTAAAAAATTACCCGATTATTTCAATGTCCGAGTAACTCACTTCCTTCTTGGGCTCGTCCAACGGCTTGCCGAGAACGCTCGCTCCAGTCACTCCAGTGACTATCGCGACTATTTCAAGCTTGCCGTCATAGCCTGGAATCAAGCGCGCACCCCATTTTACGTTCGCGTTCGAGTCCATGCGCTCAGTAATAATTTCACCAGCCTTAATCGCGTCTCCGAGCGTCAAGTCGCTCCCGCCGCTGATGTGAATCAACGCGCCACCAGCACCCTCGAAGTCAACGTCAAGAAGCCTGTTCTTCAACACGCCTTCAGACGCGCCAGTAACCTTGTCAGTGCCACGGCCTTCGCCCACAGCGATAAAGCCGACTCCGCCTCCACCCATGATAGAGCGAACGTCAGCAAAGTCAATGTTGATCAAGCTCGGCTGGGTAATCGTCCAAACCAACCCGCCTATTGCCCGCGCCAAAATCTCGTCAGCAACAGAAAACGCCTCGTTCATTGGCAAGTTCGGGAACAACTGGACAAGCCGGTTGTTGTCCAAAATAATGACTGAGTCCGCGTTCTTCCTCATCTTTGCAAGACCCTCGTCAGCCTTCAGCCTGCGAGCGCGCTCTAAGTTGAACGGGTAAGTGCACATGCTCACAGTAATCGCGCCCTGCTCGCGCGCAATCTCTGCAATAATAGGAGCAGCGCCAGTGCCAGTGCCACCACCCATGCCGCAGCAAATAAAAACTAAGTGAGCGCCGGACAATTCCTTCTCAAGCGCACCCCTGTCGACTTCAGCAGCCTTCGCACCCACGTCCGGGTAACCACCAGCACCCAAACCGCGCGTGATGCTCTTCCCAATCAAGAGCTTCTTCACGCTCTCATCAATGACAGAAAGGTGCTGCTTGTCCGTGTTCACGGCTACAAGTTCGCAACCCTTCACACCAGCCCGCACTAAGCGGTTAATGGTGTTGTTGCCACCGCCTCCAACTCCAACGACCACAATCTTGATCTGGTCGGAGCCAAAAGCCTCTTGCGGGGAGCTCTGCTCTCCGATAACTGACTTTATCAAACTATCCATACCTAATCGCCTCGAAAAAGTTTCAAACGCAGACATTTAAATAGTTTTCGTTCACGAGGTAAAAAAACAACACGCGAAAAAATTATCCGACGGAGGACGAAATATAAAATTTTGTCCTGTTTGTAAATCAAATTCGTTCGAAGAGCGCGTCTCATTCGAACGAATACTCGACAAGTCAGCAGACTTGTCGATGAGAACTGCAGTTCGAATTTACAATACAAGAAAAAAAATCACGTTGAAACACTAAAAAAAATAACGTCGGAAAAAACACTTGCAAAAAAATGCGGAAATGCGGAAAAAACCGCTGGGAAAAAAAATCGTGAAAAAAAAGAAAAAAGCACGTCGGAAAAATAGTTTGGAAAAAAAATACGGCGTTTTTTATTTTCGCGCGAGTGCTGCAGTTTTGTTTTTTTCGCGGGAAGTTTTTTTCGAGGTTGATGCTATGGAAAATTTTTTTGCTGTGAAGTAAAGCTTTATTTAATTTAGTTGTGAATTTTTTTGCGTGAGGTGGGGCAGTTATGAACGATAGTTGCGGCATGGAGAGCATTTTGAACCAGAAGAGTCCTACTACCATGTCTGTCGCGATGGTTGAAGAAGCGGGAAAAAAACTGGGCTTGAGCGATGAGGATATTGACGAGATTTCAAAGCCTCAGGGAGTTCATGTTTACAGGCTTCACACGAACATGCTTGGCAGGGGTGTGAGCACGTGGGGCTGTACTGTTTTTCACAATAAGGCGCGCGGGCCTTACAAGGGAGGAATTCGAATCGCGCCGGATGTCGACGTGTGGGAAGTTATGGAGCTCGCGCGGTTGATGACGCTTAAAACTGCTCTCGTAGAATTAGAGTTCGGAGGCGCGAAGACTGGGATAAGGTTTGACGTGAAGAACGCGTACAAGACGTTCGGGAAAACCGGTTACGACAAGGTTTTCGAAAGCCAGATCAAGCGCGCGATTATGAGCGAGTACGCGTACGCTTACAGGGAAACGCTTGCAAAGCACCGTTACGTGCCTGCGCCTGACATGGGCACTGGCCCGAATGAAATGATGTGCATTTATAATTTGACGAACGAACCGTCTTCAGTCACTGGAAAGCCCGAAGGAATTCCAGGCTGGCTTCCGGGAAGGAAAGAAGCGACGGGCTACGGGTGCTGTTTCGCAGCGCTTGAAGCAATGCGCGAATTGAAGATTGAAGTGCAGAACGCGAAAGTTGCAGTGCAAGGTTTCGGGAACGTTGGAAGCTACACTGCAAAGTTTTTGAAAGAAAAAGGCGCGAAAGTAGTGGCGATTACGGACGCGCAGGGAGGCGCGTACAACGCGAATGGGCTTGATGTTGACAAGCTTATGAACGTCTGCGCGAAGAACGGGACTATAAAAGGATGCGAGCCGCAAGACATTGCGAACGAGCAGTTGTTCGCGCTCGACGTTGACGTGCTCATTCCAGCAGCGTGCGGAGGAGTAATAACAGAGAAAAACGCTGGAAGCATTAAAGCGCGCGCGATAGTAGAGGGCGCAAACATGCCTACAGAGGCAGGCGCGCAGCCGATTTTGAAGAACAAAAACATTCTCGTAATTCCAGACATTCTCGCAAACTCCGGAGGCGTGATAGCGTCAGGAGAGGAGTACTCGCGCTCGCT
>JACRGF010000041.1 GCA_016212395.1 Microcaldota archaeon | reverse complement strand
TACCATGGAATCAACCGCAAAAACTACCCAGAATATATCAAAGAAATGGAATTCCGGTTTAACCATCGGAATGAACAACTTTATCCACTCTTAATAAGCGTAATACGCCAATTTGCTCCGAAAACTCACTAATCACCTTTTTCTTTTTGTCTTGTTTTGAAGCGCTTCCCTCCAAGGGATTGAAGCAGCTTGCTTGCATAACGTTTTGACGTCAGCACAGGAAAAACCGTTAGTTTCACGGGCGAGCAATGCAAAATCCACGTTTTCAGAGACAGGCATGCCACGAGAATGAATTTTCAGGATTTCTTCACGCGCGCACTCGTCCGGAGGGCCGACGTAAACCAATTCATCAAACCTGCCGCTTCTCTTGAACGCTGGGTCTATCAGCCAAGGCGCGTTAGAAGCGCCTATCACTAAGACGCGGCTGTGAGTCTTGTCTAGCTCGTCGAGTTCTTCAAGCAGTTGGTTGATTATAGAGCGTTCCCACCTGCCGCTGTCCGTCTTGCAGCCAGTCAACGCTTCAACTTCATCCAGGAATAATATTGCTGGAGTGTTTTGCTTGGCTGTTTCGAACAACGTGTGAATGTTTTTCTCGCTGTTTCCAACGTACATGTCCAGCAAATCGCTTAGTTTTGCTGAAACGAGTTTAGCGTTCGCTTCGCCTGCAACCGCTTGAGCAATAAAGGTCTTGCCGCACCCTGGCGGGCCGTAAAGCAAAACGCTTCCGCCGGCTTTCTTTCCGTAAGACTCGGCCAGTTCAGCGTCTTGCAACGGGAAAATGATTAGTTCACGCAACGCTTCCTTCAACTCGCTCATTCCGCCAACGTCGCTGAATCGAGTCGCGGGAGTTTCGAGTGCTTCAGTGAAACTTTTCTTCTCGCTTTGAAAGAACACTCCCTCGCGTTCAAGTTTTTCAGCGTTTTTGCTTTCACTCGCTCCCCTAGTTTTCTTGTTCAACTCGAGTTTTACTAGTTTACGCTTGGCTTCAGCCCCAGAATGGCTTGAGTTCAACTCAAGCGTCTTCTCAAAATCCTTCAACGCTTTTTCATACTCGCCAAGCGCTTCAAACACGCTTCCACGCATGAAATAAGCTTCAACGTAATTAGAGTCTAGCTCTATCGTTTTATCGAAATCTTTCAACGCTTCTTTATACTCTTGCAAGCAACCGCGAGCCAACCCGCGGTTATAGTACGCTTTTGAATAACTCGGGTTCAAACTCACTGCCTCGTCAAAATCTGCAATAGCCTTCACGAAACACAGTTTACGATAGTACGCGATGCCACGATTAACGTATATTTTCGAGTCAAGCGGAGAAAATTCTATTGCCTTGCCGAACTCTTTGATTGCAACGTCAAACTCCCTCATTTGATAATAACACAACCCGCGGTTGTAATAAGCTTCAGCGAAACCCGGGTTTAAAACAAGAGCCGTGTTATAATACTCTATTGCCTTGTCGAAATCGTTTTTCTCTAAAAAAACGTTGCCCCGACGGTAGTAAGTCCTGCAATCAACAGGGTTCTCCCCATCCTTCAACTCTTCAACATCCTCATTCATGCTATTATTTTCTTTAACGCAAGTTAAAAAAACTGTTTTTTCTGCGCCTGCGGGAAGAAAGCGAGAATACTTGGCGCGAATGACGGGCGAGAACGAGAGTGGGAGGTTGGAAGAAGAAAGAAGCAATGTCATCTTGATGACATGCGACTGTGCGAGGAGAAAGCGAGGAAAACTGCGGGAAGAACAAGTGAGGGAACGAAAACTATTTTTCCAACTCTATAACGCAGTCTAACTGCTCGAGCGCCTTCACTGCCTTCTCGAAATCTTTTTCCTTAACGAGAAAATGGTCTGTGGAAAAAGCTGAAACGACGAAAATCGAAACTCCTTCTCCAGCCAACGCGCTTGAAACGCGAGCAATAAAACCAACCAAACTGAAGGGAAGCACGCCATCAAAAGAAAAAAGCCTGAAACCCTTTTCGCATTCAACAACATTCCTGCAATCAAATTCACTTTCTTCAACAACACAAGTAATTTCCTTTCCGTCTTGAATAGTGGCGAAAGAATTAGGGAGAAGCTTGTCTGATTTGACTATGGCGAATGCTTGCTTGCGAACGAGAAAACGCGTTCCCTTCAAAAAATCATTTTCCATAGAAAAAAACCCTGAAAAAAAACTCAAGCGAGAAAATACGCTATATCGCAAAACCTGAAAATGCTTTCAAGCGAGAAAGTCATTCTTCTTTTCACGAAGCGCGCGCGAAAGACGTTCAAGCGAGAAAATCTTTCTTGCTTATTTTCTCTCTAATGTATTCGCCTACGAAGGAAAGGCGCGGGCCTTGCAGCGCGTCCTGCTCGAGCTTTTTCTTAGTAGTCAAAACAAGCTTCAACTCTTCAACCCACGCTTTGTGCAAGTTAATCCACGGGTAGGAAAGCATTTCCTCGGCGCGCTTTATGTCAACATCACGCGCGTTAATGGTCAGCTTTTTCAAAAAATCGTAAGTCTCCAAATCCTTCAAGCTGACTCCAATAAACTTCGCTTCAGGGACAGCAATGTCGCTCGCCAAGTAAGCGAGGTTCATGCTCCCGCTTTTAATCGCCCAGTAAATATACCAGCCCCACGCGTCACAGTCAGTATTATGCAAAAGCAACGGGCCAACTCCACCGACGAACGTGTGAGTAGGGTTGACTTCAACGTCATAAACAAAACCATTGCTGGACTCTACTTTTTGAATCCGCTTGACGGGAATTAACGCAATCTCATCCTCTGCGAGATTCTTCAAAACATTGATTCGCTCTCTGGCCTCTTTGGAAATTTCTAGAGAAGCATTCAAAAACCACGTCTTATCTCCTTTCTTCATTTTACTGGAAACCAAACCCTTGCGTTCAGCCCTCTCCAAAGCCTTAAACACTGTAACGTGCTGGACTCCGGCCAACTCGCACAATTCGCGCGTTGAAGCCCAAGGATGCCTAGATAGAGCGCCAAGAATCTTATCACGCTTCAAAACAGATTCGCCATTCAACTGGCTTAACAAAGCACGCAAGCGCTTGAAAGAAATAGTTTTCTGGCTGAAAACATCTGAAATGCCTGAGCCTGAGAGTTGATAGAATTCTTTCTGCAAAGGCTTGAGCAATCTAGTCGGGATGGACTTGTAAACAGGGGATTTGCGAATGTCTTGTTCAATGCGAGAAGCAATTCCAGGTTCAATGTCAACAGCAATGCCCTTCAACTTTCTCAACGACTCGCGGTTTGAAACGGTTATTGCGTAGGCATCCAACTCGTTTTCCTTGCCTTTACGCTTTCTGATAGTGCCCCAACAACCAAGCTGCAAAAGAAGCAGGATGATGTCTGAAGCAAGTTTTCTGCTCACAGTGATAGCACGCAAGCTGCACTCCTTATTTCGAACGACGGCATTTCCATCGCCTCTGAAATAACCTTTCAAAAATTCGAGCTTGAACTCTTCAGGCATGTTCAAAACCATTGAAGGAACGCGTTTTCCTGAAGCTAATTTGCCGCACTTGAAAACTTTTTCGAAAAAAACTGAGAGCAGGCAGCCGCCAAATTTTAATTGAGCGCAAGTAGAATGAGGATAATGAATGTGGACAGGGCATTCGAAACTTTTTTCAACGCATTGGACAACGTCATCGATGTATTTTTTTTCGTGAGCGCCAAAACTAATGGAAACTTGGTCGCCCGAAGAACCCTCGGCAACAAAATAACCCAAAAGCCTTGCAAACTCGCGAGTTACAGTGATTTTGTTTGGAAAACTTAACTCGGACTTGCCAAAACGAATTCGATCATTTTCCTTCTTTACTTTTTTAAGTAACGCCGGATATTCTCGTTCAATCAAATTCATGCAGTCTAACTCCCTAAACGATTCATTGTTGGGAACTTTCAATGGCGCAACCAGCAAATCTCCTTTTTTCAACTCTCCAGCAGACTTTGGAATTATTTTATAGCCTTCAAAAACCATTACGCTGTGAGAACGCGTTGCTTTAACAGAAAAACCGCAATTGGTAGTGACCTCGACAAGCTCTTCAGAAATAGGATGCCGGACTACGTTCAACGTTCTGCCAAGCACAGATTTTCCGTCTTCGCTTACTTCAAAAGCACGCTCGCTTCCAGCAACGCTTTTCTCGTAAAACGAAGTGCCGACTGAACCGAACTTGTCGATAGTACCGTCAACGTATTCCCCAATGCACTCGTTTCGAATGAAACCATTTTCATCTTGAAGAAGTATCGGCTCTTCAGCATCAATGCTGCACACGTAAATCGGGAGCTTCTTGTTCGCAAGCTTTCGAATCAACCTCCTGCAACCGCGCGAACTCTGCCCTTTCGGAGTAATTAAAATGCAATTCTCTTTCTGCCAAAACTTGTCCTCGTTCAAACGCTGCCACAACGCGTCCTTCTCTACGACAAGCACGTAATCAGCATCACACTTGACGAACTCCATGCCGTTGTCAACATCGCTTGGAATCATCCAGCCTGAACGACCCTGCTTTCCGCAGTCAATAGTGTCAGTAGTGCCTCCGAACTTGTCCTTCAAAACCAAGTTGCCTGCAACCACTCCTTTTCGGTCAGTAGACAAATTCAAGTCTTCACGCTTTACGTTCAACGCAACCTCCAAATCCTCAACGAGAGGATTGGACTCTGACTGCTCTTCAAATAAAGACTCTTCAACATCCTGGCCTAAAGAAAACTTGAGCTGGTAAAACAAGCCCCTGATGGACGTGTGCGCGTCTTCATCCAAAAACTTTTTGCACTTTGAAGCAACCGCGATAGTCTGCATAAACTTGCGCGCCTGCGCCACGTTCAAAAAAGTGCGCGTCTCAACCTTGTCACCCAAACGAATAACGCCATAATTCTCGTCGTAAAAAATGTTAGACCTGCTCCTCACCTTAGTCTCGAAAGTAGGAGACTGCTCAGTCTTAATCTCTGAAAGCATGTGCGTGCCAAGGCCCTTAAGCCGAGCAATAACATCCTCACGACCAGCAACCTCACTATCAGCCTTCTTAGCCATAAAAAACCACCCAAAACAACAAACAAAACATTAAACACGCGTACAACTGCTCGCTTTACACACGCAAAAAAACGCAATCAAACAATTGCCAGCGCTTCAACCAAACAACATGCGTTACATTCACTCTTCTTTTTCTTCCTCTCCGTTGCCATTAGACTTCTTCTCTGCATTTTCTTCTTCCTTCTCTTCCTCTTCAGCTTCCAAGTTAAGAGACTTTGCGTACTTGCTTTGAATTAGCTTGATGAGGCTCTCTTCAATGTCTGAACTCTTGCCCGCGCCAGCGAGCTCCGGCAAGTTCAACGAAAGCTGGTGAACGTAACGCATTATAGCCTTCTTTTTCGCCTCGCGGTCGCTCTCGCGCACTTTCCCTGAAAGATAACGCTGCAAGTCGCGCGCGACCTCCATAATTGCGAAACGAATCTCGCTCACAACCTCTTCCTCAGGAGAAATCGCCTGCTTGCCAGCTCCAGTGTAAGGAACGTAAACAGACACGAAGTTCACGAAAACAGACAGTGGCGTTGACTCGAAACTGTCAATGTCGTAACGCTTCCAGTCAATAGTCTTAATCGCCTCGGTAATCGCGCAACCTCCAGCATCAAACAACAAAGGCGCGCGGTTCGCAAAACGCTGAATGTCAGACGCAGTGCCGTTGGCAGTAGAACGCCCGGACTTTCCGCCGTAAGCAACAGCAGCCTCAACAACGAACGGAACTCCGCCCCTGAAAACTTTCGGCTTGCGCGAACGAACAGAAAAAAACTCTGGGCCCAAAATGTTTTTGAAAGCCTTCTCAATCTGGTCCTCGCCAATAGGCTGAAGAGAATCAGTAGCAGGCGCGACCCACTTCATCTGCTGGAACGCCTTCACGATCGCTTCAGCTTCCGCCCACTTCAACTCGCGCGGGACTTTTTCCAAATCAATGTCTGGAACAACAGAACGCAACTCGCTCACTTTAGTAGAAGAAAAACGCGCGAACGTAGAAGTAAAGAAAGACGAAATCTTGCGCGCAGGACAGTGATGCGCCAAATCAATCAAATCATTAGTAGTAATGCCCAACGGGTGAGGCTGAACCTCACTCGGACGCTTTGGAATAACGTCGGAAGCGCGAGGGAAAAACAATTTTTCAGAAGGGTCAATGAAAGTAATCTGCGCGTGCGGATTCGCCAACGCAGAACGCTTTAAATACTCAAACGGGCTGTACTCGCTCCTATCGTATTTTACTTCAGCAAACTCCGCCTCGACAACCAAGCCGTGAAAAGCACTGTCAGTCTCAACAACATTCATCAGCAAAGGCTTGTTCGTCTGAACGTCAATAGACAAGTCGCACTCTACAACCTTCTGGCCAGTCCCGCTCTTCACATGAACAGGCTTGCCAGTAGTCATCTGCGCAAACATAGTGCAACCACTCGCGCCAATACCCTGCTGGCCACGCATCTGCATGTGCCTGTGAAACTTCGTGCCAGCAAGCATCATGGCCAACGCCTTCCCAATATGAGACTTAGGAATGCCAGGGCCGTTATCCTCGGAAATAACCTTAACGTGCTCGCCCTCCAAAGGACGCAACTCAATCTTCAAATCAGGCAAAATGCCTGCCTCCTCGCACGCATCCAACGAGTTAGTAATATACTCGTGAACAATAGTAGTAAGAGAACGCACCTTCCCGTAAAAACCAAGCATCTGCCTATTCTTCCTGAAAAACTCGGCAACAGAATGCTCCTGAAACTCCGAAAACATTTCATCAGCAACAGTCTTCTCAGCCATGACAAACCAACCCCACTAAAAACATGAATAAAAACACAAAATACACGGACAAAAAACAATAAAATAAACTCACGCAATAAACACGCGCAAACAATAAAACAAAAACAACTTCAAACGCATACACGACAAACACGAAATGCGCATATCACATTGGCATTTTTCACGCACAAGCAGGAACAATCAACTTATTCTTTTCTCCCACAAGTCCGCCTGTTCTTCCTTCATCTTGCGCCTTCCACGCTCGAGAAGCCTGAACACGCGCGAGTGAGAAGCACCCTGCAACAACGCCTGCACAGCCTCAAACGCAAGATTCACTTCCTCAAGCAAGCCGATAAAGCCAATAGTGTCACCATAAACGCACACGTCAGCGCCGCTCAACGCTTCAATATTGCCCCGCGCCTTCCCGTGCTCTCCAATCACTCTCCCCTTGTACCTCTGAACATCCTTGTCAGAATTGAACAGGTCGCCCAAATCAACTAACTTGAAATAGTAATCTTCACTGAAAAGCTTAAATGCCTTTTCAGGCGCGAAACCCCTGCCAACAGCCTTCACGACGTCCTTCACGCGCCACTCAGTATAAGCATCGCCAGCAGGACTGTCAATCTCAACATCCCCATCCTCGCCCACGACAAGCTTGACTTTAAACTTGCGCTCAATGCCACGCTTCACCCTGCCACGGCTGCCGATAAGAACAGCAACCCGGTCAACAGGAATCTTCACTAACTCCATGAACACCACTAACAACGCGAGTAGAAAACGAAAGGAATACTACGAATGAAAACAATAAAAAGCTTCGGAAGCTTTTCGAAATTCGAATCGCAATTCGAATAAGATAAAAATGTTGCACGAGAGCGTAAACACATGGGTTTGAAAGAATGGATTATACCCCAAGACAAAATGTTCTTCGAACTGCTCGCGAGAGAATCTGAAAACGCGCGCAAAGCATCGCAAGCACTCAAACAATTCATGAACGACCACTCGATAAGCGAAAAAAGAAGCGAAATAAAAGAAATAGAGCACGACAACGACCAGCTTGCCCACGAGATATACGCGAAACTCAACCAAACACTAATAACCCCGCTCGACCACGAAGACATCACGCGCCTCGCGTCACTCTACGACGACGTGATAGACGGAATTTACACAACAGTAAACAAAATGTACTTGTTCAAAGTAAAGCCAACGCCTGCAATGAAAAAATTCGCTGAAATAATAACAAGCCAAGTGCAAGAAATAAACAACGCAATGGCAGACATTAGGGAATTGAAAAAAGAAGAAATGGAAAAAAGCTGCATTGAAGTGCACAAGCTCGAAAACGACGCAGACGAACTTTTGGACGAAGAAATAACAAAGCTGTTTGAAACGAAAGACGCAATCAAAGTAATGAAACTAAAAGAAATATACGAACACTTGGAAACAACAACAGACAAATGTGAAGACGTAAGCAACGCGCTCCTCGACATTAGAATGAAGTACTCGTAAAAAACCACGAACACGCTGAACGAAAAAAATATGCGAAAACACTCGAACACAGACAAACACTTTCAAAAAACAAACACAAACAACACACAACAAACAAAAAACACGCCAACACGAACGACGAGAAAATTTATTTTCATTTAAGCGCATGATAAAAGAAGGGTTTGCCAGATGATTGAACTTGTTTTGCTTGCAGCAATAGGAATGGTTTTGCTGTGGACGTTCTGGAGCGGGTTCAGCGACGCTTCAAACGCGATAACAACAGTAGTCGCAACGCGCGTGCTCACTCCAATGCAGGCAGTAGCACTCGCAGCAGCAGGAAACCTCGTAGGCTTGTTCTTGGGGGAAGCAGTCGCGACAACAATAGGAAAAGGCTTGATAGACGCGAAAGCAGTATCGGGAACGCTCGTAATAATCGCCTTGCTCGCAGGAATGGTTTGGGAGTATATCACGTACAAGCGCGGAATACCCATTTCAGAAACGCAAGTGCTCCTCGGAACGCTCGCAGGCGCAGCAATAGCAGCACAAGGAATAGACGCAGTAAACTATGCAAACGCACTGTTCAAAGTAATAATCCCAATGGCGCTCGCGCCCCTAATCGCATTCATCGCAGTGCTCGCATTCACTGCAATAGCATTGCGCGCGATAAAAAAACTGCCACTAGCAACAGCAAACAACTTCTTCAAACGCCTCCAAATACTCTCCTCGCTATTCTTCTCAATCACGCACGGCGCGAACGACGGGCAAAAATCAATCGGAGTAATAATGGCGCTCACAATATTCTACGGAATAGAAAGCAACGGGGAAACCGCCACACTGCTGAAAATAATCACGTTCGCAGCACTCTCGCTCGGAACACTGTTCGGCGGGTGGAGGATAGTAAAAACAATGGGCTTCAAACTCGCGAAAATGAAGCCATGGCAAGGATTCTGCGCAGAAACAAGCGCTGCACTCGTAGTAGGCGGAGCATCAGCATTCGGATTCCCGCTCAGCACAAGCCAAGCAGTATCAGGCTCAATAATGGGAGCAAGCGCAGCAAAAGGAACACACGCAATAAGAGCAACAGTAGCAAGAGAAATACTAATCGGCTGGCTGCTAACAATACCAGCAAGCGTACTCCTCGGGTTTACATTCTACAAAATAACAGCAATAGTGCTGGGAACTATTTAAAAAAAAAAAACTAGGAACGATAAAAAAAAGCGGGAAGAAAACGTCTGCAAACGAGTTTACGCGCTCTTCAAATGCTGTGCAATCAAAAGCATGTACGCAGTCGGGTCGCCGAGCTCGTTAGCAAAACCTTTAACACCAGCATTGCCAGTAACACGCTCGAACTCCTTCAAGTCAGCGCACGCTTCAATCAACGCAGGCAAGCCACGCGAAACAACAAGATCAACATCAAACTTGTGACCATGACTCGTGCTGTCAATGCCAACAACAAAATGGACTTCCGCATTCCACTTCTTCAAATCCGCTGGCGTTTCGCACTTGTCAAGCATTGCAGGCAACACGTTACCAGCAAAACTTGGGACGAGGTAAGGCTTATACTGCCCAAGAATTTCAAAAACAGCCGTGCACCACTCATCACGCGCTTCAGGAGTTTTAGCTTTAGCAAAAATTCTTGGCACCACCTCACGTAAAAGACCATCAACAGCACCAGTACGCAAGCGATCATCATGATGCATCCAAGTGCTTTCGAAAAACTGGATAAACGAGCGTGAGTACGCTAAATCGCTAGGAGACTCACAAGCCCGCACTAACTCAGGCAAAGCGCCAATACGATGCGAATCACCGTCAAAAGTATGGTCTAAAGTGAAATTACACACGTAATTAGCACCAACACGGTCCTCGTAATAACTAAGCAAACTCTTCAACGCTTTGTGCCACGCGTCCAACTTAGCCAAATCACCTTCACTTTTTTCCAAAACAATCGGAAGAACGTGCTTCAAAACACGCTCAGGAAGATCACGATTAATTTCAGCATACTCTTTCGACATGTCAATCAGCTTCTGCAAAACTTCAGGAGAACGAGCAAACCTTGCAATTTCAACTTGCGCAACTTCAGCAACAACAGGCGCAGCAGCAACTTCAGCTTTCGCAGCAGCTGGTTTCTTAGCCACTCCACTTTTAGCCGCGCCTTTCTTCTCAGCAACACGCGTTCTTGCTTCTGCCTTTAAATCATCTAATGCTGAACGAGCAGGTTTTCTAACTTCTTTAGCAGGACTGGACTGCACCCCTAAAAGTGGACAGGTAGATAAGGTTCACTGGAATGAGCAAAAGGGGTGCAATAATGAGGTTGAGGAGAAGGTTTACGAAGGAATTCAAGTTACGTGTAGTGCGGGATATGGAGACGAAGCCGTTTGT
>JACRGF010000040.1 GCA_016212395.1 Microcaldota archaeon | reverse complement strand
TCCCTTGAAATGTATACTGCGTTTCTCCTCATGTCCCTAGTATATTGATGCAAAAGAAGTTTTTCTACGGTAAAGTCCAAGTTTCCAGCGTTTATCAGCGAATGAGGGTCTATTCTCCCACTCCTATCTAAAATTACCTTATTGACTTTTACGATAAACTTTTGTTTTGGTATTACGAGTTTATTCTCCAAATAATAAAATTCGTCTGTTTCTTCTATTACCTTGTTCTTCATAGATTGTTGCTTTGCATTGAATAATTAAAATTCTAATGTTTCCACCTGTTTTTTCAAGAGGCAGCGCTGAAAACTAGTTTTGTTTTTTTCTCGCCATTTTTTTCTTGACCATTTTGAGCATGAAGAAGCTTTCCCTTTCTATTTCGTCGAGGCGGAAGAGGATTGTTCTTGATTGTTCTGTCAAGCGTGGAATGACTACGTATTCAAGCGCGTTTACTCTTCTCTTGGTTTTTTCTATTTCTTTAATGAGTTTTTTGAGCGCGTTCTCTGTTTCTGCGAGGAGTGCAATCATCGTGAGTGCTTTTTCAAACGCTTGCGCTGTCTCGTCTATTTTCGCGCTTGAGCTCATTGCGCCGTATCCTCTTTCTAAAAGCGTTTTTTCTTTTATTCCGCCTGCTTGAATGGACGGGATTTTTACTCCCATGATGTTTCTCACGCTTACTTCCACTGTGGGCGCGCGTTGGACTGCGAGCGCAGCAGCTTCTACCTCCACGCTTCCGTGGTATGCTTGCGCTATTGCTATTGATTCAAAGGCTTTCTTCATTTGCGCGTTCAATTCCCCGCGCAAGTCTTTTGCTTTCTCCAATATTTTGAAGAACTCGAGGATGAGCGCGTCTCTTTTCTGCTTTAAGAGCTTGTGGCCTTTCCGCGCCAGTTTTATTTTCTCTTTAGCCTTGAGCAACTCCATTCTCGTCGGGTTGAACGTTTCAGCCATAACACCACTTGCCTACTGACTTTACAAACAACACACGAAAAAACAATTGCACGAAATACGTGCGAATGTTTCGTTTATTTATTTTTTTCGCGTGTGTTTTGTTCATGCATTTTTTTCCCGCGCGTTTCGTTTTTTTGCGTTGGCGCGGTTTTTGCATTCGTCGTTTTCCTGTTTTTTTGCACGAGTTTTTTTTTCGTTTCACGTCTTTTTTTTTCCGCGCGTTTCATTTTTTTGCACGAGTTTTTTTTGTTTCACGTCTCTTTTTTCTTCGTGTTTTTGTTCTTTCCAGTTTTTCTTTCACGCTTTATTCTTTCCTGTATTTTTTCCCGTATTTTTCTATGTGTTCGAGTTTTACTCTCTTCAACTCGCTTTCCGGAATGGCGCTTAGCAGTTCCCATCCCAAGTCAAGCGTTTGTTCTATCGTCCTGTTTTCGTTCTTGTCTTGCGTGATGAAGCGTTTTTCGAACACTTCAGCGAACTTCAGGAATTTTTTGTCTCGGTCTGTGAGCGCTTCTTCTCCTACTACTGCGCTCAAGCTTCGCAAGTCTCTTCCTTCAGCGTAAGCAGAGTAAAGTTGGTCCGCTACCCCCCTGTGGTCTTCCCTCGTCCTGCCTTTTCCTATTCCCAAGTTCATTAACCTGGACAAGCACGGCAACACGTCCACTGGCGGGTAAATTCCTTTCCTGTGCAAGTCTCTTCCAAGCACGATTTGGCCTTCAGTAATGTAACCCGTCAAGTCCGGAATCGGGTGCGTAATATCATCTCCAGGCATTGAGAGTATGGAGAGTTGAGTGATTGTCCCTTTTCTTCCTTTGATTACTCCTGCTCTTTCGTAAATGTTTGACAAGTCTGTGTACATGTATCCCGGGTAGCCTCTTCTTCCAGGCACTTCTTCTCTTGCTGCAGCAATTTCTCGCAGTGACTCGCAGTAGTTCGTCATGTCTGTGAGGATAACGAGCACTTGCATGTCGCGTTCGTACGCGAGGAATTCTGCAGTGGTGAGCGCCATTCTCGGAGTGATTAACCTTTCAACGCTCGGGTCGTCTGCCAAGTTCAAGAACAGTACTGCTCGTTCGAGCGCGCCTGTGCGTTCAAAGTCGCGCATGAAGAATGCCGCTTCTTCGTAAGTAATTCCCATGGCTGCGAATATTACTGCAAAATCCGCTTCCTGGCCAGGCACTTGCGCTTGGCGCGCGATTTGCACTGCAACGTCATTGTGAGGCAATCCAGAGCCTGAAAAGATTGGCAGTTTCTGGCCTCGCACGAGCGTGTTCAACCCGTCTATTGTTGAAATTCCTGTTTGGATAAAGTCTCTTGGTTCAGAGCGCGCGTACGGGTTGATTGCAGCTCCTGAAATGTCTATCTTGTCTTCAGCAATAGTTGCCGGGCCTTTGTCGCGCGGTTCTCCCAAGCCGTTGTAGACTCTTCCAAGCATTTCATCGCTTACAGGCAGGCGCAGTGTTTCCCCGAGGAATTGCACTCTTGTTGTTGGCACGTCCAGTCCTGCTGTTGGCCCGAAAATTTGCACTACTGCCATTCCCCTGCTTGTTTCAAGCACTTGCCCTTTCCTCTTTTCGCCGTCAGGCAAAGTGATGGACACGAGTTCGTTGTACCCAATGTTTTTCACTCCTTCAACGAACACGAGCGGTCCCGCGATTTCCTTCACTGTTTGAAATTCTTTCACTGCCATTCCAACACACCTCTACAACATCAAACAAAACACTATGCTCACGAATTTTCATTCGTACTTCGAACCCGCTTCTTCACGCTTTTACTTCTGCTATTTGCAATCTGTCTTCATTCTTGTTTTTTTTACGTTTTTACTTCCGCTATCAAGCGGTCGAATTCGTGGTCTAGTCTTTTCATTAGTTCTTTGATTTTCGTTTCAGCTTCTTTTTCAGGTATTTCTTTCATTCTCGAAATTTCGTCGAGCAGTTTCAGTTCGCTTGTTTTTTTGAGTTGGACTCCCAAGTCTATTGCGCTCATGAGCCTGTCGTGGAGTTTCATTATTGTTTTCAGCATCAAGTGTTGCTTGCCCATGCTCGCGTACGTGTCTACTTCGTGGTACGCGCTTTGCTGGAGGAAGTCTTCCCGTATTCTTTTTGCTACTGCGAGCACTGCTTGTTCTTTTTCAGGCAACGCGTCCGGCCCTACTAGTTGCACTACTTCCTGCAGTTCAGCTTCTTTCTGGAGCAAAGCCATTGCCTTGTTCCGGTTGTCTAAAAACTCTGAACTTACTTTCTCGCCGTACCAGTTTTTGAGCGAGTCCAAGTAAAGCGAGTAGCTTTTCAGCCAGTGTATTGCAGGGAAGTGCCTGCGGTGCGCGAGCGACGCGTCGAGCGCTAGGAACACTTTCGTAACGCGGAGCGTGTTTTGCGACACTGGCTCGCTGATGTCTCCTCCTGGCGGGGATACTGCGCCAATCATGCTTACTGAACCGCGCCTCTTGTCTTTCCCAATGCACACTACTCTTCCAGCTCTTTCGTAAAATTCAGCGAGCCTTCTCCCCAAGTATGCTGGGTATCCTTCTTCTCCAGGCATTTCCTCTAATCTCCCGCCGATTTCCCTCATTGCTTCAGCCCAGCGCGAGGTAGAGTCTGCCATTAAGCTCACGTCGTACCCCATGTCCCGGTAGTATTCCGCGAGCGTTACTCCAGTGTACACGCATGCTTCACGGGCTGCTACTGGCATGTTGCTCGTGTTCGCAATAAGAATTGTTCTTTCCATTAAAGGTTTTTTCGTGAACGGGTCTTCGAGTTTCGGGAATTCAGTGAGCACTTCAGTCATTTCGTTTCCTCGTTCTCCGCACCCGATGTAGACGACGATTTGCGTGTCGCTCCATTTCGCGAGCTGGTGCTGGCAAACGGTTTTTCCGCTTCCGAAAGGGCCTGGAATGCATGCCGTGCCTCCTTTCGCTATGGGAAAGAACGTGTCCACTATTCTTTGCCCTGTTATGAGCGGAGTGTCCGGGTCGAGTTTTTCAGTGTAAGGCCTTCTTTTTCTTACTTGCCATATTTGCGACATTTTCAACTCGTGTTCTTTCCCCCTGCTTTTCACGACTGCGATTGTTTCCTCCACGTTGTATTTTCCGTTTTTTATTTCAGTTATTTTCCCTTCTATTCCAGGCGGCACCATTATCTTGTGCGCTATTGTTTCCGTTTCCTGCGTTTCTCCCAGAATGTCTCCGCCTGTCACGTCGTCTCCTTTTTTCGCTTTAGGCTTGAACTCCCATTTTTTCTTCTTGTCTATGGCGCTTGCGGTTATTCCCCTGCCGATGAAGTCCCCGCTTTTGTCCTTCAAAATTTCAAGAGGCCTCTGGATTCCGTCGTAAATTGATTTGAGCAGTCCAGGCCCTAGTTCCACTGACAAAGGCTCGCCGGTGTTCACCACTTTTTCTCCTGGCCTCAAGCCTGCAGTGTCTTCGTACACTTGAATAGTCGCGTTGTCGCCGTTCAAGCGGATGATTTCACCAATGAGCGACAAGTCGCCTACTCTCACGACGTCGTACATTCTCGCTCCCTTCATTTCGTCTGCTACGACGACTGGACCTGAAATTTTCTTTAACACTCCCATTTTCACACACCTCTGCAATCAACATTACAAACACAAACAATAACGCGAACGCATAAAACAAAAGCATCTGCATTTCACGTTTGAATATTCTTGCCGTCATTTTTTTTTTTGCTTATTTTATCAATTCAAATCCGAGCGCTCTTTTCACTAGGGTTTTGAGGCTTTCGCCTTCAAAGCTTTCTCCTGTCTTGTCAGGCACGGTCACTATGCTTGGCTTTGCTATTCCTTCCAGCCTTTTTTTCAAGCGCCAGTCTGCTTCAGCCACTGTTTTCTCGCTTACGACGATTATTCCAACGTCTTCGCGCGAGAGCAATTCCACTAGCTTTGCTTCAGCGTGCCTGCCTTCAGCTTCTATTGATTCAGTTATTCCCGCGAGCTTGAACCCCAGGCACGTGTACTTGTCTGCAAGAACAACAATTTTTTCTTCAACCATCGAGTCACCAATGACGAGATATTTCGACCGAGTCGTCGGTCGAATTCATTCATTCACTTCCATTTTTACGTGAGTCTGTTATTTTTTCTTTTTCTTCATCCTTCCATTTTTTTTTTCTTCATTCTATGGCGTAGACCATTTGCGTTATTTTTTCTTGGGACAGCCCGAATTCTTTCGCGCGCACTATTTTCCTGATGTTCGCTATTTCCGCTTCTTTCAGGTAGAGATAGCCTGCGAGTGCGGCGAGCGAGACTGACGCGAGCCTCATTTTTTTTATTGCGAACAAAACGATTTGTTTTTCGAGTTCTACTTCAAACGAGGTTATCGAGCTTGTTTCTTCGAATTGCTTTACTGCTTTGCTCAAGTCGTAGCCAGGCACGAGTTGCGCTGCTGTTTTCGCGTCAGGCGCTTCAAGCATTTTTTGAATAGTCTTCTCTGAAATTCTTCCGCCTTTTATGGTGAGTTTTTTCGCTTGCTGTGCAGTCAGCTTGTTTGCTTTTGCCCTCAGCACGTTTGAAATGTTTTTCGCGTCTATTTCAGAGTTTATTATTTCGCTTACTGCATTGTCTCCTGTTTGTTTCGTGCTTTCCGCCACTCCTGCATAATAGTATTCGTCGAGCGCGTTTACGAATGGAAGCACGTTTTTTTCCGCAGCGTATTTTTTCACAAGAGGCGCGAGCACTGTGTAGTACTCTGTGTTTCTGAGTTTTTCTATTGCTTCCTCTACTGTTTTAGCTTGAAGCATTTGCCTGAGTTTTTCTTCGCTTATCGCGCCAACGTTCAGGAGCGACGCTTCTATTTTTTCGTTCGAGTGCGCCTGGTTTTTTCCAACTAGAATTGTTTTGATGTTGTGCGTTTCCCATTTTTTGAATAGTGCGTGAAGCACTTTCTTCCCGCATTTCGGAGAGATTTTAAGGAGCTTGTTAAGCGTGCGCGCGAGGTTTGTCGTGAGCGCGCGTTCAACCAAGTCTGCTCCCGAGTATTTCGTCGAGAATTCCACCAATTCCTGCTTGTAGCCTGTTTCTTCGAGTATGGCGATTACAGTGTCCACGTTCTTGACTGCGATCATTTCCCTTATTTTGTTCTGGGGCAGGAGCAGGCTTTTCATTGCTTTCGCGCGCGCGTTCGAGTACGCGAACGTGAGCGTGTCCCACTTTAACGAGAGGTTCCAGCCTGTCAAAGGCATCTTGATTCCTGTTTCCAAGTCCATGAAAATTCACGTTTTATTTTTTTGTTTTCACTTTCTATTTTTTCAGCGCGTTTTGTTTTTTGGCGAGTTTCGTGTTTTTTTCCTTTCATTTTTTGCGTGTTTTCTGTTTTTGCATTTTTTTGTTTTATTTCTTTTTTTCGTTTCATTTCTTTTTTGCGCGTGTTTTGTTTCATCGACAAGTCGGCAGAGATACCGCGCGCCTCGGCGCGCGGAGTGAATGTCGACTCCGACTTGTCCAACAAGAGCGTTGCGACGCTCTTGTGGACCACAAAAACGTTTCGACGTTTTTGTTGGTCGAGTATTCGACCGAATGACTTGAAACCGCCACCTTTAGGCGGCGGTAGTCTTCGGTCGAATTTCATTTTTTTGCGAGTGGTTTTGCTTATTTTTTCTTTTTCTGTTTTGTTTTCTTCGTCGCTTGTTTGCTTGTTTTTTTTGGTTTTTCTTCAGTGTTTGCTCCAGTTGTTTTTTCTTCTTTCTTTTTTCTTGTTTCGAACAGTTCTGCGTATGCTGTCCTGCGCATGTACTCGTCGTGTTCCTGGAACATTGCTTCGAATGTGGCGTCTACTCTTACTCTTCCGTCTTTTGAGGTTACGAGCGCGCCTCCTGCGCAGTCTATCGCGTCGTTGGAGACGGTTGCTGTCCTTATTTCTTCAACGATTTTTTTCGCGGTTTTCAAGTCTTGCTTGTTTGCATGTATTACTGCTATTCCGTCTATGGCGTCTGTTGCTTTTTGGATTAGTTCGCGCAATAGTTTTTCGTAGTCTCGTCCTTTCCTTATTTTTTCTAGGGAGTTCCACGCTTCTTCCTGCACTGCTTTGACGCTTTCTTCTTTTGCTTCTGCGAGAATCATTTTCGCTTCCAGGCGCGCTGCAGAGAGGCGTTCGCTTTTCTGCCGTTCTATCACTTTGGTTGCTTCCTGCCTCGCGTTTTCTATTTCCTGTTCTCCTCTTGTTTTGGCGTCGAGCAGTACTTTTTTTGCTTCCAAGTCTGCTTCTTTCAGCACTTCGTACGTTTCTTTCTTTGATTTTTCGAGTATTTCTTCACGTAGTTCTTCCAAAGGCAACTAAACCACCTACCGTTCAACAGAATGTATGTTCAAGCAGTCGCGCGCGTTCGCGCGTGCTTTTTTTTTCAGTTGTGCATGTTCGTTTGCGAGCGCGTTGTTTGAACTGCGTTCTGGTTTTTTGTGCAACGCGTGTTTTGCGGCGACGTTTTTTTGTTCGCGCGCGTGTTTTCTGTTTTTGTTTTTTTGTGCAGTAGCCGGGTTTATGCTACTGCTTCTGCTCCTGCGCCTCCGAGCATGCTGATTATCAGGTATGCTACGACGAGGGAGAAGATGACGATTGTTTCCGGAATTACGAGGTAGATGAGCACTTGCGTGAATACTTGCGGTTTTTCAGCTAGTGCGCCTACTCCTGCGCTTCCGATTGCGCTTTGCACCATTGCTGTTCCTAGCGCTCCTGCTCCTATTGCTATTCCTGCGCCTATTGCGGCCAGTCCTGTTCCTAGTCCTTCTACCACTTATACCACCTCTAAAATTTTACTTGCTTTTTTTAACGCTAAACGGCGTGAACGGCTTGCCTCCTCCTTCGTAGAATTTCATGTAGAATTCGACGAAGTGCAGCCTGCTTCCTTGCACGAACGGCTCGAATATTCCGAGGAATATGTTGAACGCGTGGCCTCCCACGAACAGTATCGTCATCGGGATTGCGATTATGCCCATTGAAAAGTCCGGCGTGAATTGGTTGAGTATTACTGCGAGCGCGATTGACGCGAGGCCTACTGCCGCAATCCTCATGTAGGAGAGAATGTTTCCAATCAATCCAGGTATTTCGACGAGGCCCATCAAGCCTTCGCCCCAGCCGATGACTGCTATTGAGGCTACGAGCATTGCTGCTGCGCCTATCATTGCTGTTTGGCTCGAGCTGAAGAGCGCGAGCACTCCGATTGAGATTATTACTGCGGCCCACGCGAGTTTTGCTGCTGCGTGCTTTGTGTTGTTGTGCTTTATTTCTTTGAAGAACCCGAGCGTAAATCCGAGGAGCAGGTGGAGCGCGCCTGTTGCGATGGCGAGTCCGAGCAGCATTGGCACGTTTTCAACTCTGCTTATTACTGCGTGGAATTCGAATCCGAGTGCTTCTCCGAATATCGCGCCCCATATTATGCTCCATACTCCGCATGGCACGAGCACGAACCCGAATCTTTTGATCGGCCCGCTTGCTTTCAGCCAGAGCGCGAGCCCGAGGAGGAGCACTACTGCTCCGTATGCAATGTCTCCGAGCATCATTCCGTAGATGATTGGGAACGTGAACGCGTAAAGCATTGTCGGGTCGAACTCGTTGCTTTTAGGGAGCGACACGAATGTGGCGAGGTCTTCAAAGTTTGCCACCATTGACGGGTTGTTGAGCGACGTCGGAGCTTGTCCTTTCACTTTGACTTTTTCGACTATAACGCTTTCCCCTGCTGCTTGCTTCAAGTGAAGCTTGAGCTTGTGGTACTCTTTTTCCTTCACCCATCCTTCGAGCACGAACAAGTTTTTCGTCCTTACAAAATTCGTAGTTATTCCGGCGCGTTCTGCTTGTGTTTCGAGCGCTTTCACGAGGCTTTTTATTTTCGCGTAATTGTTTTCAGCGTACTCTGTTATTTTCGATTCGAGTTCTATTCGTTTTTTTTCAAGCTCGTGGGTTTTCGCGTGCAGTTCAGCCAAAAGCGCCTGGGGCCGGTTTACTCCTTGAGGCACTGTGATTCTGTTGAACGCGTGAGCTGAAAGCGCTTGCATTGCTTCAACAGACTGGCTGTTTTCCACTGCGACGATTACCGCTGTTTCCCCATCCGGAGTTTTTCTCGCGACTGTTTCAGCGTTTTTTATTTTTTTCAGCTTTTTTTTCGCTTCTTCAAAATGCCTTGCTGGAATCGTTCCTATAAAAAAAGTAAGGTGCTTGCTTTCGAGTTTTGAAAAGTCAGTGTCGAACGCGCACAGTTTTTTTGCTGTTTCCAACTCTGTTTTGAGCGCTTCTAATTGTTTCTTCGTGTTTTCAAGCTCGTTGTGCCACTCGAACGGCGTTCGTTCATCTATCGCTTCAGCTTCTTCCAGCGCGTTTTCTTCGCTTGCCTCTATTTTCGCTGTTTTTTTCGTTTTAGGGAGGATGCTTTCTATTCCCCTGAGTTTTACGAGTTGTTTTGAAACAGGCTCGAATTTTGCGAGAGGCGAGTCTTGCTCTATTGCTCCCTCAAATTTTTTGATTTCAGCGCTCAAGTCTCGTATTTCAATTACTCCTGTCTTGTGGAGTTCGGTTATCACGGCGTCTATGCTGTTGCGTGACCCGATAATCCGTACGCTTGCCATTGTTTCCGGCTCTATCATGAATTATTCCTCCCACTCGCCTTGAATTCGTTTTGCTGTTTTTCCCCGCGGCGCTTTTCACTTGCTTTCTTCCGCCGCAATTTTTCTACTTCCTTCTTTTCTTTTTCGCTTTTGCCGTCTTTTCTTTTTTTGCTTTGAACAATCGTGCTTCTATTATTGCCGCTGCTGTTTTTATTTTTCCTTTCGCGTTTTTTTTCGATTCGCCTGCCTGTTTTTTTGCTTGTTCTATTATTTTTTCCACTTCCGCTTCTATTTCCTCGTTTCCCTGCTTGTACACTTCGTCTTTCTCTTCTTGCGCCTGCTTGCCTGCTTCGCTGAGGATTCGTTCAGCTTGTTTTTTTGCTTCGAGGCTGATTTCCTCGCGTTTTCTCTTTGCTTCAGCTACGAGTTTTTCCGCTTTAAGCTCGGAGTCTTTCAGCTCTTGCAAAGACCCTTCCAATGCAGTCTCGTCAGAACCAGTTTCTTCGTGATGCGCCATAACTTGTTTCCCCCACTTTTTTTGAAGAACTAACTTAGACTGAAAAATATTTATAATACTTAATTTTTTATAACCTGCGCGCGTAATACTTTGCGGGGTTTTCCCAGGGTTGTGTTTGATGCGCGTGCTTGCGTTGGTTTCTCTCGTATTGTTGTTTTTTTCTTTCGCCTGCGTAGAGCCTAAGCCCGGCGAGTCTTTGGGCGAGGAGCAGGTGAAACAGTTGATTATTGAGGATTTGCGCACTAACCACCCTGGCGCTGACGTTGTGGACATTGTGAGCGTCGAGCCAAAGGGTGGGAGTTGGCTCGTGAAAGGCCGCGTTACATTCAATTATTCCACTCCTTGCCCTGAACGCGTTCACGTTTCCTATGATTACCCGAAGTTCGGTTTCGTGCCGAACTCTCCCGAGAGCATTACTGGCGGCTGCTTGGCTTGCGGTGGCGCGAGCGAGTGCAAGATTGCTTTCGAAGAGCAGGCGGTGATCGCTTCCCACACTTTCCCTGGCGCTAATGAAGTGAGCAAGTTTGTCTTTACTCACTCTGACGCTGTCGCGAGCGCTGGCGTGTACGACAATTACTTCCACGCTGGCCAGAACAAGTCGTACTCCGGGGTGTGGCTCGTAGAGTGGGCTTCTGCTTCAACAAACTCCAGCTTTAAAGTGCTGCTCGACAAGAACAACGGAACTATTCTGAGCGTTGAAAGACAATAGACTCGTTTTGCAGTAGTTTCGACTTGTTTTGATTAGTTTTGGTTGTCCTGTACGTTATTGTTGCTTATTTTTTTGTTTCTCGTCCTGATTAGTATAATTATTGTTCCTGCGATGAACGATGCAGTGCAGAACAAGTACATTTGTTCCGGAGTTACTGCGTCGAGCAACGGCGTCCAGTACGCGAAAGGCCACGCGAGGTTCACGTCTCCATAAAATATTTTCGGCAATAGCGAGTCTAGGAAAATGTGGGAGTAAGCCCCCAGCAAAGCGCTTGCAACAGTGATTTTCAGTGAAGGCGCGCGTATTTTTTTCTGGCTCGCGTTTTCGATTATTTTCCATGCTATTATTGACGTTGGCGTTGCTGTTATTAGTGCGATGAGCGTCGCGCCTATTATCGAGTGAAGCGGGCCGTGCGGCGTTGTCCCGTTTGTGATGAAGTAAGCGAATCCTTCCAAGTCCGGGAATGTTGACCCGAATATGAGCGCGAACGGGTCTATGAACAGCAAAAGCGAGTAGATTAACAGCGCTGGCCCAATATGGAATGGCGTGAACGGCATTGTATCCCCTTTCATCGACAAGTCGGCAGAGATACCGCGCGCCTTGGCGCGCGGAGTGAATGCCGACGCCGCTTGTCGAGTATTCGACCGAATGACGGAAACCGCCACCTTTAGGTGGCGGTAGTCTTCGGTCGAATTTCATTCTTTTAAAATTTTTAACGCTATTTTGGTTGTTTCTTTCACTATTTCAGCGCATCTTTTCTTTTGTTCGGCGGTTCCGAATTCTGCTTTTCTTATTGCTTTGCAGCACGTTGCCTTGAATTTTTTTTTGAACTCGTCGTGCGCCTTGTTCGCGCGCGAGTATGAAGGCTCGCGTTGTTCGCTTGCGTTCGTTCTTCCGTATTTCAGCCCGATTGCCATTACTGCTCCTGCGAGCGCTCCGCATGCGCACCCGCTTTTTCCCATTCCTGCGCCGAACCCGCTCGCCATTTTGAACGCGTCTTCGCCTGGGTTTTTTTCGAGTGCTTCTGCGAGTGCTTTCAGCACGCTTTCGCAGCAGTTGAAGCCTTGTGCGTGCAGTTGTTCTGCCTTGGAAACGGTTTCTTCGTCTTGCATGCTTGTTTTTTTTGGGGAAGCGGAAAATATAAAAACATCTTAACGCATAACTTTTATTCATGAAGCTGTTTTTAGCTGCATTTTTGCTGTTGCTCGGCGCTTCAGTTGCTTTCAGCTTTTTTGTTAACGAGAGCAATTCAAGCGTGCGGGCTGAACGCATCCAGCCTGTAGTTATTGAAGAAAAGCAGGTGCAGGCTTCTGCTTCTGAAGCGAGTTATCCTTTGCTTGCTTCTGCGAAGCTTGAGAGTTTGCAGCCTTTAATAGAGAAGATAGAGCCTTTCAAGCAGTTTGTTGATTACGCGATTGTGGGTTTGGTTGCGCTGGTTTTCTTGACTGTTGCGTACAAGGCAACGCGTTGAAATAGAATAATCTGCAGACTGCGTGGCTGCGAGTTGAATTCTATTTTTTCGCTTAGGATTTTTTTTTCTCCTTTTCCAGCGCGTTTTATGCTGTTTTCTACCCGAGGAATTTTCTTTTCCATGCTGCGCGCTTGATGTTTTCTGACACTGTTGCTTTGAATCCTTTCTTGAGGTTTTCCATTATCGTCGTTGTTATTTCGACGTATTCCTGGTCTTCTTCGTATTCTATTCTTTCGAGTGTTTTGAGCACTCCGTTTTCGATTTCTTTCGGCAGGTACTTCAAATTGTTTTTGTTGAGGTATTTTACGCTGTCGTGCAGGTCTTCGTCCATGTTCGGGTAGAGCCTGTATAAGCAGTCGAATTCTTGTTCCGTCAAGGCATTCAGCCCGATTAGTTCTGGCGGCAGGCCTATTGAGTAGAGTGCTGCGCAGAAGTTGATTGCGCGGGGGAGTTTTATTCCTTTGAGCGAGCGTGAGTACCCGAACAGCCCGATGTGGAGTTTTCTCGTGCGTTTGCTTGGAATGAATGCTGCCAAGTCGTTTATGAGCCCGCTTATTTCGCCTATTTGTTTTTGGTACTCGTTTTTTATTTTTTCTATGTACGCGAGCGCTTTTTCTTCGTCTATTGGAGGCGGCGCTTTGCGTTTTTTCGAGTTTATTGTTTCTATCGCGTCTGCGACTTGCTTGAACGGGTGGTCGTACTTGAATGATGATTGTATTGTGAACGTTTGAACGCTCGGATAAGCGTCTCCGCAGTTTGACACGTTGTCTGGCCTGAAGTTTCCCCTGAACGGCGCGCTTCCCACTCCAAGTATTGGCAGAATTTCGATGCTTGTTTTTTGTTCGAGTTCGTGGAATTTTTGCATCGCGCACTTCGCGAGGAGCACTGCTGGAATCGACCCGTAGTTGAGTGCCGGGTCGCTTCTCGCGAGGAATACTCTCTGGTACTCCGCTTTTTTTCCTTGCAGGAATTTTTCCACTATGCTTGGCCCTTCTATGAACGCCTCATGGTTTTCGAACAGTGGTATTATGCTTATTGTTTCTGGCTTGAAATCGCCCACCCATTCTTTTACCGTGAGGTTTTCGCTTCCGACTTTCGTGTCTCTCTGTCCGATTATGACTTTTTCGTAGTAGTCTCTTATGCGTTCGAGTTCGTGGTGGTTCGTCGTCATGGGCAGTATTACTTCAAATATCGGCGCGATTTCCTGGCCTGATGCTTTCGCGATGTCGTATGCTCTCGGAATGGAGTGGAGCGTTTCGAGCAGGATTTTTCCTTGTTCTTTCTGCACTGCCGGGTTTGGCACTCTGTAGGTGATGAACACGTCTTTGCCGAGTGTTTTTTTGCTGAAAAAGTCGCCGTATTTCGTCAAGAGTTTTTCGACTACTTGGCTGTCCGCTTCTTTTCCCTCGCTGTCCCACATTTGTTCCCTGCAGTCGAGTTGCGAGAACACGTAGAACGCTTCTTTTACTTCAGTTTCGCCTCCTATCATTTCGGCGTCCGAGAAGAACGGCGTGTTTACATTGTCTGGGTGCTGTGTTGACATGCACCTTGAAACTTCCATCGTTTTTTTCGCCCCTGCACTCAATCGTTTTTTTGTACTCTCATGCTTTTAAACTTTTTTTGGCACAACCCTTTTCATGGCGTTGTCTTTTGAAGGTTTCGCAGGCCGCGTGCAACAGTTTGCTTCCGGCTTTGATGCTGTAAGCGTTGTTTATGCTGCTGCGGTTTTCCTAGTTTCTTACATTGTTTTAAAGTCTGCCTTGTTTGTTTTGAACAAGGTTTTGCGCAAAATGTCTGAGCGCACTAAGAATACTCTGGATGATTCGCTGTTTAACGCTGTGCAGAAGCCTTTGAATTTTCTCGCAGTGCTGTTGAGCGTTTTTTTTGCTTTTTCGTTTGCTTTTCCTTCCCTCCAGGCTTTAGGCAAGAGTTTGAACGAATTGTTTTTGGTTGCTTTTATTTTGTGGGCAGCGTTTTCTTTGAATCGCGTTGTTTCCGCGTTCATCGGCTGGTATGGGTTGGAGTTGGGCTCGAAGTCCGAGTCTAAGTTCGGCAAGCAAGTGTTTCCGTTCATCAAGAAGACTGCGTGGCTTGCTGTTTACGGGAGTGCTGCGCTTATTGTTTTGGATTTTTTCGGAGTGCAGATTGCGCCTCTCCTCGCAGGGTTGGGCATTGCGGGCTTGGCTGTCGCGTTGGCGTTGCAGGAGTCGCTTGCAAACTTTTTTGCAGGAGTTTACATTCTCGCCGACCGCCCAATCCGGCCTGGGGATTTTATAGAGTTGGAGAACGGCAAGAGCGGGAACGTTGAAGAGATAGGCTGGCGGAGCACGTGCATTCACACGCTTTCAAACGACACCGTCATTATTCCGAACGCGAAGCTCGCTCAAAGCGTTATCGTTAATTACAACCTTCCCTCCAGAAAATCAAGCATTTCCGTCAAAGTTGGCGTTGCTTATGATTCAAACGTTGACTTGGTTGAAAAAGTTTTGCTCGAGTGCGCTGGGGTTGTTTCGCGTGATGTTGCAGGCTGCGTGAAGGACTTTCAGCCTCTTGTTCGCTTGAGCAACTTCAGCGATTCAGCGCTCGAGTTCAGCATAGTGCTTCAAGTTGAAGATATTGCCGTCCAGTCTGTTGTTTCGGACGCGCTGCGCAGGGAGGTTTTGAAGAGCTTCAAAAAGCACAAGATTGGAATTCCTTTCCCTACGCGCGTTGTTTACACGAAGAAATAACTTTAGCGAGTGCTGGCTTTCCATTTGCTTTTCAGCTGGTTTTCGCTGTTTTTGCGCGTTGTTCGCTGGCTTGTTTTTTTTGTTTCGTGTTTTTCGCGCGTGAACTCTTGTTTTTTTAAACTTGTTTTTCTAATTAGTTTTTCATGCCTGTTGAGAGTTTAAAGCGTTTTTCGCTTTTGGTTAATGAAGCGTTCGCTTTGTATAGGAAGAACTGGCAGGCTGTTTTTGCGGCTTATTCGCTTGTTTTTCTAGTTTCTTTTTCTTCCGGCGTTATTTCTTTTTTGACTAATGCTTTTTCTTTGAACGCGTGCAGTGCTGACAACGAGCTTGTATTGCTGTTGTTTTGCTTGTTTCCGTGGCTTGGCGCGTTTTTGCTTTCGTTTTTCTTTTCTTTCTTGAACGTTTTCGTTTTGCTTTCAGTGTTGCGCCCTATTCAGCAGGTTATAGGGCGGACTGATGTTTCCAGCTGGGCTGACTTGTTTCCGAGAAATTTTTTCAAGAGCATTAAAGTCGCTTGCGTGCGGTTGCTCTTCTCCCTCTTGGCGTGGCTTCCTTTCTTTGTTTTCTTGTTGTTCGGTTTTGATTTGCTGAGGCAAAAGTTTCTCGTCCGGCTCGTCGCTCCCGTCATGTCTTTCTTCGGAGGCGAGTTGATAGGCTTTCCGTTGATGGTTTTCTTTTGCTACGCGCTTTTGGGTGCAGTGAACGTTTTGCTCATGTTTTTCGAGTTGGAGTACGCGTTAAACAAGCGCGGGCTCGTCAAGTCTTTGCAGGCGTCTGTTGGCCTCGTGTCGCGCCGTCCTCTTGACTGCTTCTTGTTCGGGTTCGCGTGGTGGCTCGCGTTCTTCGCGTTCTGGCTCGTCGAACTGGTTCCAACGTGCTTCAGCACAATCTTCCACTTGCTTCCAGTCTTGTCGTTGGTTTGGGCTTTCTTTGTTTTGCCTGTCCAAAACTTTTCGCTCATCTTCCTATGGAACAGGCTCTCTAAAATAAGCGTAGAACGCCCGGCAGTGGAAATCACCGAGTCTCCGGACGAGTACTTGGAGCAGTTGAAAAGCAAAATGGTGCTCAGCTGGCAGTAACGAAAAAAGAAAGAAAAGTACTTCACGCTGCTTTTGGCTTTCGTTCTTCAACCTTCTTCCCTGCTGTTTTTCTAGTTCCTTCTTCAACGAGTTCTTTCAGCCTTTCTACTGCTGCCGCGTAAACTTGTTGTTCTTCGCGTGAGAGCGTTACTGCAGCTACAGCAGTTCCGCTTTCTTCCCCTCGTTTTGCGCGTGCTGCAGTGCCCACTCCACCTTCTTCTTTTGGTTTTGCTTTTGCAACTCCACCAAATTTCGGCGGTTCTTTTTTTTCACGTGCAGCTGGAGCTTGTGCGAGTACTCCTGTAAAGTCTGGCGCAAGGTCTGTTGCGAGAACTGGAGGCCGTGTGCCTTTAGATTGTCTTGTTCTTGCTGCGCTTCCGTAGTCTGGCAGTTGGCTTGTCGTTGTTTCTCCACTTCGTGTCTCGACTAATGTTATTCCTACTTGCGTGAACGGCCCAGTGGTAGTGGTTGTTTTCAGTCCTTGTGCTTCTGCGATTGCTGGCAGTTCTATTATTACTTGAACAAGTGCGGCGTCTGCTGCGTACGCTTGTGCTTCCGCGCTTGCTTTTGCTTGCTCCTCTTTTGCTTTTTCTCCTTCTTCTTTTACAGGTTCGCCTACTGCTCTTTTTCCGTCACCAGTGCTTACGCCTATCCTTGTGAACGCAAATGTAAAGCCTCCGAACAACGTGTCTTGAGGTTGCCTTCTTTGTTGCATCATCATTGCAGTTATTACCATTAGCCTGTCGTTCGTCGCGAGCGCGTAGGCAGCGTTCATATCTTTTTTCGCTGCGGCATCCAAAACTAAAACTGCGTCGTAGTTTCCTTTGGAGTACTCTTTAGCCATCCTGTCAACTACTACAAATTCTTTTTTTGATTTTGCAAGATTTTTTTTAGCGTCAGCCACTACTTTCGCTGTTTCTTCTTCTTTTGGTGCTTCTTGCTGGGTCTGCGGCTTTGGAACTTCTATCACCATTCCCTCCATTCCTATGCTTGTTCGGCCTGTGGTTGTCTGTTGCTCCATCGGAGCTACTGCTATTACAGCTGCTCGCGGTGTTTCTTCTGCTTTTGGTTTTCCTCCTGCAACTGGCTTTTTTCGTTTTGGCTTTTGTGCTTTAGGTGTTTCTAAAACGCGTACTGCTGTTGTTGTCGCTGCTGCAACCCATCCCATTACACGCCCGCCGTTTCCTTCATCTACTACTTCTACGCAATCTGCAACGCTTATTGCGACGACTTTTCCTGCTACTTCCCCGCAATACTCTTCTGCCCTGCCTTCTCTTGCAATTCTATCGAACACTGGACTAAAACGTCCGCCTAATTCTATTGCGCGTTGAGTAAGTGCGGTTCTAGCAGTTTGTTGTTCTCGAGTCTGGGCGTGCGGTTCTCTTCGATCCATTCCTTCTACTAAAATCAGAAGTACCTGAAATGCGCTTGCTTGTTTAGGTGGTTTTTCTTTTTGTGCTGGCGGCATGTGAGTATCACCTTTTATTTTTTCTTCTTATTTCCTTATTAAATGTATACGTCTCGCTGTCCTCGTTCTATTTGTTCGAGTTTTTGTTTCGTGAGTTGCCTTGTTTTTTCGTTGTTTATTTGTTCGAGTTGTTTTGCTATCAATTCTTCGCCTATCCGCTTCGTTTCTTTTTTCGCGTAGTCTTCCAAGTATTCTTTGAGCGTGAAGAGAGAGTTTGGCGTGCAGAATTGCTGTATGTCTCCGGGTTTTGCGAGTTGCATGAATTTTTCTCCTGTTCTTCCAGAGCGGTAGCATCCTGTGCAAAAGCTTGGCGCGAACCCTTGCTTCATTAGTTCTCTTACTACCTCGTCCAGTTCTCTCGTGTCGCCCAAGGAGAATTGTTCTGCTTCTGGAAAGTGTTTTTTTTCGTTTTCAGTGTAGCCTCCTGGGTTTGTGCGCGAGCCTGCGCTTATTTGCGACACTCCGTAGTTGATTAGTTCGTTGCGCGTTTCAGCGTTTTCCCTAGTTGAGAGAATCATTCCCGTGTAAGGCACGCTCAAGCGCAGTACTGCGATTATTTTCTTGAATTCGTCGTCCGAGACTGGCGCTGGCGGCTGGAGTGCTGCCGGCGCGTTCAACGCCGGCTCTATTCTCGGCACTGAAATCGTGTGCGGTCCAGTGCCGAATTTTTCTTGCAAGTGCTCTGCATGCTGGAGGAGCGCGAGCACTTCAAACTTGTAGTCGCACAGCCCGAACAGCGCGCCTATTCCCACGTCGTCTATTCCTGCTTGCTGTGCCCTGTCCATTGCAGCCAAGCGCCATTCATAGTCTGCTTTTTTCCCGCTCACGTGCATTTTCTTGTAAGTTTCAGAGTGGTAAGTTTCTTGGAATACTTGGTAAGTGCCTATTCCTGCTTGCTTTAATTGCTTGAATTCTCCCACTGTGAACGGCGCGGTGTTCACGTTCACTCTCCTTATTTCCCCTCTTTCTTTCTTTGTTTCGTACACTGTCTGCACTGCTTTCGTGATATATTCTATTCCAATGTATGCTGGGTGTTCTCCTGCGACTAGCAAGAGGCGCTTGTGGCCTTGGCCTTCAAGCGTTTCTACTTCTCTCTTCAGTTCTTGCATGTCGAGCGCTTTTCTTTCCAGTTGCTTGTTTTCCGCCCTGAACCCGCAGTAGAGGCAGTTGTTCGCGCAGTAGTTCGACAAGTAGAGTGGCGCGAACAATACTATGCGGTTTCCGTAAATTTTTTCCTTTACTTTTTTTGCTGTTGAAAGCATTTTCTGGATTGTTTTCCCTTCGCTGCACTGAAGCAAGACTGCTGTTTCTTCAGCGTTCAATCCTTTCAATTCGAGTGCTTTTGCTATTACTGCGTCCACTCTCTCGCTTGAAGGCTGTTCGTTTTCAGCAAGCGTTTCGATTATTTTTTTCTCGTTTATGAAAAGCATGGTGGCCACGTTCGGATTTGTTTTGAATAGTTTCGTTTTTGTGGTTGCAAGTTTAGATGTTTTGAAGTTTTGTTTGTGTTGGTTTTGGAGTTTCGATTTGTTTTGCATTTTTTGTTCGTTTCTTTCTATCCCAAGTCTGTTGGCGCTCTTCCTATTGTTTTCAAGAGTTTTATTGTTTTAATTACTTCCTCTTCTATCTTCGCGTGCGCAGTTGTTTTTCCAGGGTACAACTCGTATAATTGTTTGTATTTTTCTGGAGTCGCGTCGAGCATGAGCGAGCTTGCTCCGCTTGCGAGCGCTTTTTCCCTAGCGTTCGAAGCAAGCGTTTCCAATGCGGTTGTAACTAGTATTTTCGCGTTTGGAGTTGACAAGCGTATTGCTGCTATTATTTTCAGCGCTTGCTGCAAGCTTGGCTTTCGTTCGCTTGCAAGAGGCGTTTGCCCATGAGGAATGAACGGCCCGAACGAGTGCACGTCAGGTTCGAGTTCTCTCGCGAGTGCAATGTCTCTTGCAATATCCTCATTCGTCTGCCCTGGCAGTCCTATGAGCGCGCCTGTTGCAACGAGGAAGCCTATTCTCTTCAGTTCTTTCAAGCATTTTATCCTGTTTTCAAAGCTCGTGCAGTGCATTTGTTCGTACATTTTTTTATTTGACGTTTCAAAGCGGAGGAGTGCTGCGTGCGCTCCTGCTTGAAACAGTTTTTCATACGTTTCAATGCTCGCCTCTCCTATGCTGAGCATTATGAGCGCTCCGCATTTTGCTTTTATTCCCTTTACTATTTCCACTAGTTTTTCTTCGTCGTAGTACTCGTCTTCCCCTGATTGGAGCGCGAGTGCTTTGAACCCCAGCTTGTTCACTGCATAGTCTGCGCGCGCTATTATTTCTTCCACGCTCATGCGGTAGCGTTTTATTTGCGTATTTTCTCTTCTTATTCCGCAGTACGCGCAGTTGTTTTTGCAGTTGTTCGAGAATTCTATTATCGCGTGCACGCAGCACGCGTTTCCTTGTTGTTTTTGCCTTGCTGCGTTTGCGGCTTTAAGCAGGGTTTCGAGTTTCGAGTCCTCAGTTTTCAGCAGTCCAATTATCTCTTGTTCGCTTAATGGAATTGAATTGTTTGCCTTGTGTATCGCTTGCCTTATTTCGCGAGTGAATTTTGTTTCGTCTGTTTTTGCTGTTTGCTCGTCTATTTTTTTCAGTTCTTGGAAAACGTTTTCCCATTCTTTGAGGCTTTCGAGCGCTTGTTTTTCCGGCACTATTTTGACTATTACTCCTCCTTGCGCGTACACGTACTCTCCGTGTTTTGGAATGATGTCGAGCGCTGCGGCTGTTCTGTTTTCCCCGAAATAGTCTATTGTTGCTAGTTTTCCCTCTATTTTCAATATTTTTCCCGGGATTGCGTAGCACATTGTTTTCTAGTTTGGGCGCGAACGGTTATTAGG
>JACRGF010000039.1 GCA_016212395.1 Microcaldota archaeon | reverse complement strand
TCATGGGAACTCTCAGAAACCAGAAAGGAGCAGGAATCTACGAAGTGCTTGCATCAATGGTTGCGACTTGGAACTTGCAGGGAATCAACCCGCAGGTTGCGTTAATTGCTGCAATGCGAGGGAGCAGCTAAACACTTACTTCGTTTGCAAACGTATTTAAAGGGTTGTGTTCATAATTGTTGGTTACCACTGGCTGTAGGAATCGTGTTGGTTGAAGCGCGGGAATCTTTCTCCCGTGCGATGAAGAATCAGGTTTACAATCCCTATGGTATTCTATCTCGGAACAATTGGTTTCGAGAGCAGGCAATCCGAAGACGGGTTGCTCGTTCTCTTTCAGCAATGAAAGAGGTTTTTTTTGTGGTATTTGCTCTTGCTAGGCGAGGGCATCTCATCGCGCGGCTTTATCGTCGTGCGTGTTGAATGGTAACTCAAGTTTTTTTGAGTTAGACTCAGGCTTCGAGAAATATAACGGAACAAGGAGCAACACTCTGATGCAATGCCGTAAAAAAGCATTGCGGGACGTGAGTGCTGCCCAACGCTGTTCTTTAAAAGTAAAACAGCTTTTGACATTATAATTACTCTCAGACAGGATTTTCGAAGAGGATTGACACTGATGATAAGAGGTGTTGAACTCCAGTTGATCCTGCTGGAGGGTACTGCTATCAGATGTTTTCAGTCCCCAGTTTTGGGTTCTGGAAGCAGATAAAAGTCCGATTAATCCATGCAAGTCTGCCACCGCACTTGCGGTGACGGCATACGGCTGAGTAGCACGTAGACAATCTGCCCTATAGACGAGAGCACCCACGAGAAATTGTGGTTAATTCTCGATAGTCCACGAATGCTGGAATGCTTTGTGGGCGAAACAGCGCGCGAATTGGAGCGCGTCTGCTGTAGGATGAGTCTGCGCCCGATTAGGTAGACGGATTACAGAATCTGTAGCCCAATGCCAAATTTTTTAAGTCGATGTGCAAAAACTTGTAAATGCAAGTTGGCAAGTTCCAAAATGAATACGCTCAATTATTAGGTATTCACGCCGGCGACGGAAGCGTAGCACGCGGGCGATACAAATGGCGTTATAGTGACGGGGATTTAAAGGCGGTTCTATACGTTGTGGAACTGATCCGAAAAATCTTCGGAATAACTGCGCGCGTGATTAAAGACCGACGGACAAACTGTTGGTACGCTGAAGTCACTAATAAAAAATTTTGTGATAACTTGATAAGCGAGGGTTTTCCGGAAGGCAAGAAAACTTCAAAACTATCCGTTCCAAAAACAATCAAGAATGCAGGTCGAGAACCCACGAAAATGTTTTTGAACGTATTGTTCGGTTGTGAAGCGACTATCTATAGAAAGCTTTACTCCCAGAGGGGAAAAAAATACCTTCTTTTGAAGCTTGCAATGTGCGAGAAGGAATTCCTCTTTGAAGTTGGAAAACTGCTCGAAGAGATGCAAATTCCTTACAGCATATACTTCGACAAACCATCGAAAGGAAGTTTTTCGAGAAAACCGAGGGGCGTAATAGCTATCTTCGGAAAAAACGCATTATTTTTTTTGAAAAACATTGGGTTATGGCATCCGCTCCAACGAGAAAAGATAAAAAAATTCTGTATTTCGGCCGAATTGGCGGGGTAACGGCCCGCCAAGCCAATAATCGGTGGGGGCAATGGGAGTTGGAGCCCCCAGAGGGGCACTGAGACAAGGGCCCCAGCCCTACGGGGTGCAGCAGGAGCGAAACCTCCGCAATACGCGAAAGCGTGACGGGGGGACTCTGAGTGGCGAGCTTTTCGCTCGCCTTTTGCCGAGTTTAGCAAGCTCGGCGAATAAGTGCTGGGTAAGACCAGTGCCAGCCTTTCCGAAAAAACTGTAAAGGTTTTTTATGGACTGGAAGCCGCGGTAATACCGGCAGCACAAGTGGTGCCCACGAATATTGGGTCTAAAGAGCCCGTAGCTGGCCTGTTAAGTCCTTTGTGAAATCTTGGAGCTTAACTTCAAGGCGTGCAGGGGATACTGGCAGGCTCGGGAGCGGGGGAGGTCAAGAGTACTTACGGGGTAGTGGTATAACCTTTTTTTCTTTCTTTTCACCGAGAAAAGAAAGAAAAAAACGTTAACGAAAAAAAGAAAGAAAAAATAACTTCGTTGGCGTTTTTTCATTTTTTTAGAAGAAAAAGGATTCCATAAAAATACGGTAATCCCGTGAGGACTACCAGTGGCGTAGGCGCTTGACCAAAACGCGTCCGACAGTGAGGGGCGAAGGCTAGGAGAACGAATCAGGCAAGAAAATCTTTTTAAAGGAGCACTGCAAGGATTAGAGATTGAACGTTCTATCTCTAACTTCCTTTCTTCTCTCCGACGGCGGATTATCGCCCAGAGGAGTTAAGAGTTGGACGTTGTTCTTCCGCAACAAAGATGACGCGGTCATCAAAGCGTTTAAAACTCGTTTGAAAAACGTCTGCGGTTCAGAAGGTTTTACATCACAAAGTTGTGATGGAACGTTTTTGACGCGGATAAATTCTCGTGAGTTAGGCGAAGAACTTCTTCGCTTGACTCCGGCTTATCGAACGAGTTGCTGTGGCAGATACCCATGCTGTCCAAGGATGAAAAACAACCTTGGGCGAATGAGTTGTCTGTACTGCAAACCGCTTTAAACCGATGAGAAAGCATTTCCGCCTGCAGAAATTCCGAGGCAAATTTTCAGCTCGGAAAAAATCATGCGGGACTTTCTGAAAGTTTTCTTCACTTGTGATGGTGGAGTTTCAATGACTGTTGCGAAGAACAAAAACGGAGTCTATTTAGTAAGAAAAGTCTTCGTGTCTGTAGTGCATCCGAAAATGCGTGATGGTCTGATGGATATTTTAGAGCGACTCAGTTTCTCTCCGAAATATTACAGCGACCAAATACGATTGACGACTCGACAAGACATTGAGTTGTTCAAAAAACGCATTAATTTTTTGGAAGGAGCGAACGTATCTAACAATTCCACTCGTTTTAGTGGGTTGGAAAAAAGCTACATACTCGATATGATTGTAAAATCATACGAGCGCCCTTCTGAAATTATATCTTTAATCAGCTTGCCTGGGTTTAAATCGGATTAGATACCCGAGTAGCCCTAGCAGTAAATTATGCAGACCGAGGTGTTGCATCGGCCTCGAGCCGATGCAGTGCCGTAGCGTAGGTGTTAAGTCTGCCACCTGGGGAGTACGGTCGCAAGGCTGAAACTTAAAGGAATTGGCGGGGGAGCACCACAAGGGGTGGATGCTGCGGTTCAATTGGATTCAACGCCGGGAACATTACTGGGAGCGACGGCAGTATGAAGGCCAGACTGAAGATCTTGCCTGACGAGCCGAGAGGTGGTGCAATCCTCCTAGGGCTAATATTTTTTTATTAGCTTTCTTCGATGTGAATCCATGAACGATTATTACTGGGTTTTGGGATTATGGCACGGTGATGCCGTTTCAAAAAATCCTTCGACTATCAGGGCATTCGGAATTTCTTCTACAGACGCATCTATAGCTAAAAAATTTAGGTGCCTCTTGGAAGAGTTGTTCAAATTTCAGCCGAGCAAAATAAAGGCCATTGTGAAAGGGCCAACGAGTATTTGTTCGGAGGAAGTTTCCAGCTTTTTCGAGATTCCGAGAGAAAACGTTCGTTTTTACAGAAACGATTCTTATCGCAACCACTGCTACGAAATTTTGTCTTACAATGCAGAAACAAAGCGAAGAATTTTAAAAGAAGCCTCTTCGCTTGCAATGATTAATGACAAGAATTCTGCATTGTCTTTCATTGGAGGTTTTTTAGACGCGGACGGATACGTCAACCCGAAACTCGACCAAATCTATTTTTCCGGTTCATTAGACGAATTAAAGCCCGTTTCAATTTTGCTCAAGCGCTTTTCGAAAGCGAAGCATTACATCCGGAAAAAGAAAGACAAAAACTGTTTTGTTTTGAGGTTCAAAAAAATCGATTCACGGATATTCGCAGAAGAAATAAAAGAATTTGTCGAAACAAGCTCAAAATATCGCTTGTTAAATTCTTTAGCCCTACTAGGACACTAATGGCCATCGTCAGCTCGTGGTGCGAACTGTCCGGTTAAGTCCGGTAAACTGCAGAATACATAAATTTTTATGGGGTGAACTTGTTTCATGAAAATACGCTTGACGAATGAACTAGCCTACTTCATCGGCTTGTGGAAATCCCGCCCTTCTCCGAAGGGACTCGGAATTTCATGCAGCGGTGAAGCAAGCGAAATATTCATTCACGAAACGCTTGCGCTCAAGCTAATAGAGCCGAGCAAAATTCTCGTCGAAGGAAACAGCGTGCATTTTTTTCACACTGCTTACAAAAACTTTTTCGAGAAAGTTGTTCGCGAACAGCTTGAAATTTTCCACAGCAAAAACAAGAAGGCAGCCAGTTACTTGGCTGGCTTTTTCGACGGCTGCGGAGGAATAAGCGAGCAAGGAGGAGTCTTCATCGCGAAGGCGACTCCAAGCGACGAAATGCTTTTAGAACGACTGGGATTTAGGACAATACACTTGCATGGAAAAGTGTTCGTACTAAAACCTCGAGAGTTCACTGAATTCATAAAGCCATTCATGAAACACTCAATCAAAAACTATTTACCCTAATATCTTTTTCATTTACTGTTGTATTCTGTGGTCTGGAAACGAGCGAGACCAACGTTGACAGTTGCGATTTTCGACTCTGGTCGGAAAGCACTCTGTCGAGACCGCCTTTGTTAAAAAGGAGGAAGGAGTTGGCGACGGTAGGTCAGTATGCCCCGAATCTCCCAGGCTACATCTGAGTGGTAATTTCACAGCGGAATCCGACCCTAAAAAAGTTTTTAAATAGAAAATTGTCCACTTGTAAGAAGCACGCAGAAATATTTTTGATTTTATAGGGTTCGGTCATCTGAACAAGAAATTGCCCCCTAGAGGCTAAACGTGGCATACAATGGCTGAGACAACGAGTTGCAACCCCGAGAGGGGAAGCTAATCCCTTAAACTCAGCCTCAGTTCGAATTGAGGGCTGAAACCCGCCCTCATGAAGCTGGAATCCCTAGTAATCGCGTGTCATCATCGCGCGGTGAATACGTCCCCGCTCCTTTAACCTTTAGGAATTATTTTTTTTCCCACTGGCAAGCATGCCCCCCCGAAAAGTTTATATTCGGGGTTTAGTCCTATTGGTTGGAGATGCACACTAGAGGGTTGGTTCGATGGACAGTCTGGAAGAATTAGCGGTTCTTCTGTTAGCTGAAGGAAACGTGAGACTGCACCACGGATACGAAGTACAATTCACGAACACTGACGAAGCAATGCAAAAATTGTTTTCCAGTCTCGTGGCGAAGTTGGGCTTCGAGGTAAAACGGAAAAGCAGCAAGCAATTAGTTGTTTACTCGAAGAAGCTGGCGCTTTCTTTATTCGCTCTTTCAAACTCTTACAGGACAAAATCCTGCAAGAGCGGAAAAGCGAACGCTTGCAAAAGCAAAAGCGCTTGCCTTCACTGTAAACGATTTTTTTGCAATTCCGTTTCGTATCCGTGCGCGTCTTTTCCCAAAGCAGCTTTTTCAAATCCCGCGAAGGCATTACAACTGTTTTTTTCTTGCGACGGTGGAGTCGTGCAATCAACTGACGGAAAAAGCAATGAAGTGATTGTGCGCGTATGCCACCCGATTTTGAAAAGCCAGGTGAAGCAAATGCTTTCCTCGCTTTCTATAAAGTTCGGCGAACGCGGAAACGGCTTGATTTACGTAAAGCGCTTGGCTGAAATAAAAAAATTTCGTGAACTGATTGGTTTTATTGAAAACGCCTGCTCTTCGCGCAGCTTGAATAAAACAAGCAAGAACGCGCGACTTCTGGAGATAATATCGAACTCCCCCTCTGTGCACACCGCCCGTCAAGTCACCCAAGCGATTTTTTGATGAGGCGACGCTTTTTGGTGTCGTCGAGCCAAAGTTTCGTGAGGGGGGCTAAGTCGTAACAAGGTATCCGTAGGGGAACCTGCGGATAGATCACCTCCTTAAAAAAATTTTCATAATTCATTCGCACGAATTTGAAAGTTGGATTATAACGTGTGCATTGTTTGAGAGTAACTCACTAAGAGTGCTGTTCCTTCTAAGATTATATTTCTCGAAGCCGAATTATTGCCCCTATTATTTCACTCGGGCCCGTAGCTCAGATTAGAACGTCTGTCGTTCTAATACGCTCCGGTCCCGACGTTTACTCGGGCCCGTAGCTCAGGGGTAGAGCGCCTCCTTTGCAAGGAGGAGGCCACGAGTTCAAAATAAGATCCTTTTCTTTTTTAGAAAAAAAGAAAAGTCTCTTATGATCTTCCAAAAGAAAAAAAGGATTTATGAATTTCTCGTCGGGTCCATTCTTATTCAAACGTTCGTCGTTTGAATTTTTTTGCGTTCATTCATTTATTTGGATGATGTTGTGAACAATCGAGACTTTGTTTTGATTGGGATTTTGGTTCGAGCGTTTTCGACGCTGTGAGAATCTATTCAAGAGTGTGAAGAGAGTAAATTGTGGCATCTTTACCACAACGCGTGGCTATGCTTCTAAAGGTGACTTTAGTGGCACGCTCTAAGCTTCAGCTTGGAGTCAGCCACGCGTTGTGCTGCTGTTAGTAATAAGCAATTGCATTCGTTTTTTACAAACGAGTGCAGTCGAGAAGCCAGCTAGTGGATAGCTTGGCTCGAGTAGTATCAAACAGTCGTGGCAACCTGCGATAAGCCTGGGGTAGCCGGATGCAGGCGTTGAACCCAGGATCACTGTGTGCACGGTAGCGTGCAAGCACCCCGCGAATTGAAACATCTTAGTAGCGGGAGGAAAAGAAAGCAATTAGCGATGCGGTTAGTAAGTCGACTGAAACCCGCAGAGGGCAAACTGAATCCCGTCGGGTAACCGGCGGGAGATGTGGTGCGTGTTCGTTAACAGATTACCAGTCATGGAGCCGAAGTCAGTTGGAACGCTGTGCCATAGACGGTGACAGCCCGGTAGGTTTAAGTGATTGGACTGGAGCGCGCGTGGAGTAGCATTCTCTGATGATTGATTGTGAACTTGCGAGGATCAACTCGTAACCCTAAATATAACTCGAGACCGATAGCGAACTAGTAGCGCGAGCGAAAGCTGAAAAGAAACCCGAAAGGGTTTTGAAAAGAGCTTGAAACTAGTTGGTCGCAGAGGGTGCAGCGCGAAAGGATTGAAGCTTTCCGAAGCGAACAGTCGAAAGGCTGTGAGCGAGGAAGGTGGACTAGTGTTGCACTGTTCTTCTTGAAGCAAGAGCCAGGGAGTTTTTGGAAGTGGTGAGCCGAGAGGCGAAGCGAAAGCAATACGCCCGCAACCCGCAAGGGCCAGGGGCGACGTATGAAAATGCGTTGAATCACTTCCACAAGACCCGAAGCCATTGTGACCTATGCGCGAGCAGGGCGAAGCCGACCTTCCGGTTGGTGGAGGCCCGCAACTAGTGCTAGTATATCTGCTTAGGTGACTCGCGTTTAGTGGTGAAAGTCCAATCGAACTTGGCGATAGGCTTAAAAGGATGCCTCGAGATAAACACGCATGTCTGCCCAGTGGAAAATTCAGATAAAAAATTATCTGAAGCAGTTCGAAAACCAGCAACTCTTTGTAGATGGTTGCGAGAACATAATTCGCAATCATTTTGACGAGTTGAAACAATTGCCAAAATCGACTAAGTACAACTATTTGACTGGAGTGCCAGTTCCTCTTGATTTGTTATTAAAACTTTGCAATCCCGAGGAACTAGAAATGGCGTACAAAAATGTGCGCTTGTTCGCATCGCGAAGCAATGAAGGAGTGAAACTTCCGAAGTTTCTCACTTCTGAGTTATCCTACGTTGTTGGCGCTTTACGAGATGGTTCCATTTCAAAATCAAAAACTGGAAATGGCACTATGCATACTTTGGCAATAACTCAAAGTGGTGGCGGTGCAAAACGTTGGTTGCGCTCAATATCCAGGATTTTTAAGAAATCTTTTGGTTTAAACCCAAAGATAGATGAGTGCAATAATGAGTTTCGTTTGAGGGTTTTTTCAAAACCAATAGTTTTATTTTTTGAAAAAATTTTTGAAATGCCTCAAACTCAACGAGCGTGGGAAACGCCGGCGTTAATAAAACAGAATCCACGACTTTGGCCTTATTATACTGCTGGTTTTTTCGATGCTGAAGGGTAATGTCCGTCTGTCAAAACACTTCATAAAACACGTCGGTATAAATTAAAATTTACACAAGCAAATTTTGAGTCATTAGTATTTATCCGTGATGTTTTGAAGTCGCGTTCTGTCAGTGTATCCGGACCATATACATATTTAAATAAGAACGCATTCGACCTGTTTATTTATGGTTATAAAAACTGCAAACGTTTTTTTGATATTATTCCACTAGTTAGAAAGCGTGAAAATCTCGAGCTTCTTTTAAGTCCGCTAAATCGGGTTCCCCTCGAAGCATATCTAAGTATGGTCTCTCTCGAGGCAGATGAAGGGGTAGAGCACTGATCAGGCAGGACGGAGTCGAAAGGCTCCACTATCTTGTCAAACTCCGAATCTTTCATCGCCGTAGAAGGAGGGAATCGGGTTCTACCGGGTAAGCTGGTAGGCCGTAACGGGAACGACCGAGACTGAGGTTAAGGCCCCTAAATTTTGGCAAAGTGCGAATCTACAAGGAATCTCTGATCCGAAACATCTGGGATGTAGGCTTAGAAGCAGCCATCATTCAAACAACGCGTAATAGCGGACCAGCCGAGATCACGGGTTCTGAAGATGTACGGGGCTAAGTCAAATGCCGAGACCTCAGAGCGCGCGCTTTTCAGCGCGTGATCTTGTAGGGGGGCGATCTGGTGGAGCAGAAGTAGGGCCGTGAGGTCCTATGGATCCTCCAGAGACGAATATCCTGGTGTTAGTAGCAGCAAATCCAGGCGAGAATCCTGGACGCCGAATAGCACACGGTTTTCAGGGCAACGTTTGTCAGCCCTGAGTAAGCCGGTCCTAAGAGTCCAGCCAATTACTAGGACTCAAATGGGAAACACGTTAAGATTCGTGTGCCTGACAGGTAGACGTGGCGACACAACTTCCACTTTTGACGCTTGGGGATAAGCTGAGCAGAAGCAATTCTGTCTAACCGCCATAAAACTATGGAGACTCATTGTGAGGAGAAGTAGTTTAAAGGCGGGAACGGCTCGCGCAAGCGAGTTCAGCCGACACCTTGAGCTCGTAAAAAGAAAGTGGATGCGATCCTGTTAGTCCGTACCTAGAACTAGTACAGGTGTTGCTGGCAAAATAAGCTAAGGCGTGGCAGGAGAACTCGGGTAAGGGAACTCGGCAAAATAGACCCGTAACTTTGGAATAAGGGTTGCCTGCGGTTGTGGACTAGAAATCGAATGGAGTTCGATTGTTGTCGAACGAAGTTCGACCAGAATTTGCAACTGCAGGTCGCAGTAACAAGGGGACGTCGACTGTTTATCAAAAACACAGATCCGCGCTAAGTCGTAAGGCTGAGTATGCGGGTCGACGCCTGCTCACTACCGGTACGTTAAACTCTGTTTCAACGGAGCCAAGCGCCGGCAAAGAGCGGGGGTAATTGATAGTTTTAAGTTTTCAGTTTTGAGTCTTGAGACTATCAACTCTAAACTCTGACCCTCTTATATAAACCAATCTTTTTTTGTTTGGTTTAGTGAGACAGGTAGCGTAGATGCGATAGGCCCCCTACGAGGTAGCCCTCGATAAGTTTAAGAATGTTCCAAACCAGGCAGTATGCATGTGCATACCAACAAGACCAGTTTTAGATAGAATAAATGGGTTTGAAGTAAACCCTCAATTATTTTACTTGGCTGGTGCAATGAGGGATGGAACATTCCCTAAACCTTATCAAAACCATTATGAAATTAGCATTGCGCAAAATTCAGACGAATGGATAGACGCAATCAAAGAGATTTTTTTATCAACTCTGAAAGTTGATGCGGAAAAAATAAAGAAAAAACCCGGAAGCAACAGAGTCAAAAGACTCGTTGTTTATTCGAGAGATATTTATTCTCGGTTGTCTGAAACTTTTCAGCATCCGACCGGAAGAAATCTTTGGAATACGCCTGCCTTCGTTAAAAAATACCCTGAACTACAAAAATGGTACGTTCAAGGTTTTTTTGATGCTGAAGGAGAAATAGCGCATGTAGAAGACTACCTCAAAAAAATTGTTGTGACAAAACCGAAAATGAGGATAATTTTGCATCAATCTTGGAAAGATGAAGCCTGTCCAGTTTTAATAGACCTCAAAAACATTATTGAAAATAAAGGAATACGCTGTGGAAAAGTTTGGGGTCCGAAGAAGAATAAAAATACGCTGGATTACGACTTGCCTATTTCCGGATCTTCAAATGTCCTCAAATTCTATAAAGAGATTGGAACATCGCATCCAGAAAAAAATGCGCGTTTCAAGCTTCTCTTTGATCTTTATGGCCTATCGTGACGCAATACCTCGCCGCTTAATTGGTGGCTTGCATGAATGGCGTAACGAGCGTCCCACTGTCCCTACCCGGGACCTGGTGAACTCACTACTCGGTGAAGATGCCGAGGACTTCTAGGGGGAAACGAAGACCCCGTGGAGCTTTACAGTAGCCTGTTGTTGATGTATCGTGGTTTTTGCGGAGCGTAATTGGGAGCCGTCATGCCGTACCTTCCGGGGTGCGGATAGGCGAAATTGTAACACCAATCAAAGATTGCTATACGTCTAACTTGAGAGAGGACAACAGCAGGTGGGCTGTTTGGCTGGGGCGGTACGCCCTCGATAAGGAAACAAGGGCGCCCAATGCTCTGCTTAGTCGGGTCAGAAAACCGACGTCAAGGGTTAAAGACAAATGCAGGGCTGACTGTATCCTTAAAAGCGTGGGATGCAGAGACGAAAGTCGGGCTTAACGAACCTTGGTACCCTATTGATTAGGGTCCAAGCTGTCAGACAAGCTACCCCGGGGGTAACAGGCTCGTCGCGGGCGAGAGATGCATAAAGCTCTTTCGTAAATCAATAATGCGCGCACGAACATTTGTTCTCCAATCGTTTTCTCCCTAATAGACACACTAGACGCACGTTTTGTCGTCGATGGCGGAACGCAGCGTTCGTAGATGTCGAGTCCAATTAATGACTATGGGAGAAAACATATCGAACGGAGAATAAGGTTCGTGTAAAAGCGCGGTTTATTGGGCTTTGACTAGAAAATTTTTTCCTCTGAGCAAGGAAGAAAAATTCTAAATGCACTCAAATACCCATCGACCCCGCGGTTTGGTACATCGCTGTCGGCTTAGGTCATCCTGGAGGTGCAGGAGCCTCCAAAGGTTGGGTTGTTCATCCATTAAAGACCTACACGAGCTGGGTTCAGAATCTGGTCGGGCAAAATAATAAAAATGCGTTTAGGTATACCCAGTAACATGCTTCCGGACACGCCTAGAATAAAAATCCCTTTTGGTTTTTCAGATGCTTTGGTTTTAGAAGAAACGAGAGACTACTTTCTCGTGGCATCTTCTAAGCGCTTTGATTCTGCTAAAGCGTTTATACCCAAGTTTCTGAATCCTAAATTGGCTTATTTTGTTGGGGCGTTGCGTGATGGAACAATCTCTGATAGTGGAAGCAAATACGAAGTGAGTTTTGCGCAAAAAGACGAAAGTTGGCTTAATTTTTTGAACGGTCTAACAGTTGAGCTGTTCAAACCTATCAATAAACCCAAAATTGTTAGGCACAAAAATTGCAGCCCGCGTTTGTTTTTGAGCAGCAAAGCAATCTTCATGTTTTTAAACGAAGTATTTGAAGTTCCTATCGGAAATAAAAATTCTTGGAATACGCCTAAATTAATCTTGAACGCGCCATTTGAAATTCAAAAGTATTACGTCTCTGGATTTTTTGATGCAGACGGTGTAATACGGAATGATGGTCGTATAGGTTTCTGTCAAGCAAATAAACGTGCTTTGGCAGAAATTAAGACGATTATTGAAGGGCGCGGAATCAAGTGTTGCGGTTTGACGTATCAGCCAAGAAACGGAGTTTGTTATTTTAACATTTCAAAGCAAGATAACGAGAAATTCTTGCAAGAAATATATTCTTTTAATGAAGCCAAACGCAAAAATTTGCCTTATTAGATGAACAAAACGTCGCGAGACAGTTCGGTAGTATCTCCTAGAAGTGCATGATCGCCTGAGAGGAAGAATCCCAGAGTACGAGAGGAACAGGGATTCGGCGCCTCTGGTCTACCGGTTGTCGTATGGCACTGCCGGGCAGCTACGCGCTAATGGATAAGACCTGAAAGCATCTAAGGTCGAAGCCATTCTCAAAACTAGGCGGTCTTAAGGTGCGGATAGCAGATCCGTTTGATAGAATGGGGGTGTACGTGCTTAGCTCACGCGAGGCATTCAGCCCGCCATTACTAAACACCGCTTCGACTGCATTCGGTAAATAAAAGCAGTAAAACAAAATGCCGCAATTTACTCTCAACACACTCACAACTCTATTTTTATTTTCAGAAAAAAAAGAAATAAAACTCCAACTCTCCAGCCTCGAGGCTAGACGTTTTTTTTTTGGAAAGCGTTTCTATTTTCTTTCAACCGTGCTTCAGCTTTAGGCAGAGTATTGAAAGTGCGAGCGCGAGCCCTACTGCGTTCATTAAAGCTACTGGGCCGTTCCCGATAATCACTGCGTAAGCAATCCAAAGAATCAGTCCTGCAATGTAAATCAAGTACCTCGACAGCGAAATGTCTTTCGTTGATTTTGTTTTCCAGCTTTTGATTGCCTGCGGGACGAGAGATCCAACGACGAGAATGCCTGCAGTGTACCTGAGAATGTCTGCTTCCATTTTTCTCACTTGTCTTTTGCCATTGAGATTTTTATTTCTCCGCTTGCGCTTCTTGAAATGTTTAGGCTCACGTTGCTGCTTCCCACGAGTTGCTTGAGTTCCTCGTAAGTGTACTCGCCGATGTTGTCCCGCTTTGTTTTGTTTATTTCCTCGCGTTTTTTGAGAATGTTTTCAAGCGGAACTGAGTCGTAGACGAGCTGGAGGCCGTCTGCCTGCTTTGAGCCGAACAAGTCTTCAACGTCGAGTTTTACTGCCGGCTCGCTTTGGTAGACGAACGGAAGCACTTGCTCGAATTCAGTAATCGTGTCGCTTATCACCATGTTCGTCTCGTTCTTTCCACCGCCCACAATGAACTCGCCGTTTCCAATGTAGCCGATGAAGCCTTGCTTGCTGTCCCACTCTCTCACTTTATCCTGCAAAATTTGCGAGACGAGGCGCACTATAGTGCGCGTTTTTTCTTCCCCGAATTTTTCCGCAAACTCGTTCAAGCCTTTAATGCGCAGGTTGTTCACTTCAAAATTTTCCTTCGCCTTCAACCCGCCCTCGATTTCCGCGCTCAGCCTCTTGTCGTCAGGCAGGTCAACGAGCGGGTCGAACTTTTTCCCCTTCTTTTTCAAAAATATTTTCACGAGCATGCGGAGTTCCTTCGGGTCAAAAGGCTTTTTGACGTAATAATCAGCTCCAAGCCCGAGCCCGACAAGCCTATTCCTTGCAGCATCGGCAGCAGACACTATTACTACTGTAATGTCGCGAAACTCTTTCTTTACTGCCTTGCACACTTCCAACCCGTTCACTCCAGGAAGCATCAAGTCAAGCAAAATCAAGTCAGGGTGAAATTCTTTTACAATGCTCAACGCGTCCCGCCCGTCGTACGCTTCCTTCACTTCATACCCTGCGCCGAGAGAAATCTTGATGAGCTTGTTGATGTTCACGTCGTCCTCCACAATCAAAACCTTCTTCACTTCCCCTTGCTTCAGCGCGTACCACATGAAGTTGTTGCCGACCTTCCTTGCCTCTACTGCCCCTGCGTGCTTGAGCGACTCGAGGCTTGCCTCCACTTCCTCGCTTGAAGCGTTCGCTGAAGACACCAGTTCTTTAGTGGTGGAGCCGTTGTTATTTTCAAGAAGCTGAAGCAGCATGCATTCTAAACTAACCTTCGAGTTTTCCATTGCAATCACCTGTCGCCAATTTAAATCTGAAGCCTAACATTTAATACCTTTCCGCGATTTATAAAGTATCGCGAAGTCAGTATAGCGTTGTGTTGACTTCGCGAGTATTTGTCGAATGGCGCAGCGCGCTATTCGACAAATCCGAGGGCGATTAGGTTGCTTGAAGAATTCCAGCTAGTTGAAGAACTGCAGTCTGCGCAAAGCCTAGACGATTCCCTGGGCAAAGCAGTTTCCCGCGCCAAGTCAACGCTCCCAGCGGACGACGCGCGCGTTTTCCTGCTTGACGGCGAGAACGCGTTGGCGAAGAGAGGAAGCGAAAGCGTTTCCCTGCCTCTCAGCGGCTCGTCAATTCAAAAAATCCTGGAAGCGAAAAGCTTTTTCCTGGACAATTCTATCGGAAAGCTGGCTGGTTTTTACGACGTGCGCGAGCTTTACTCCGAAGGCTTTCGTTCAGTGCTTTCCCTCCCGCTTGTTTCAAGCGACAAGGTTTTCGGAGTGCTCACGCTTCTCGGAAAGGATGAAAAGTTTTTCGACGACTCGAAAGTCGCGCGCGCCCAGTCGCTTTCAACTCTCATGTCGCTCGCTGTTGCAAACGTCATAATGCGCGGGTGGCTCAAGGAAAAAGAGCGCTTGAACCAACTGTTCTTCGAAGACCCCAGCTCTGCCATTCTGCTCGTGAACGAGTACGGGAAAGTGGTTGATGCGAATGCGAACGCGAAAAAACTTTTCGGGGCAATAGTCGGGAGGAGTGCGGACGATTACTTCCAGGCAAGCGATTTTGTTTCGCGTGTTTTAAGCAAAAAACTTTCATCCATCGAAGTGCCTTCAAGCAGCGGGCCCAAGCTGTTCGAGTTGTGCGCTTCAGTCTCACCAGACAGGAAAAGCGTTGTAATGCGTTTTATTGAAGCCGGAGATAAAGAAAAAAACAATGTTGCATACGAGCAGGTTTCAGAAAAATCCCCTGACGTTGTAATACTGCTTTCTGCTGACGGGAAAATTCTTTTTGCAAATGATTCTGCAGTAGAACTTCTTGATTACAGCAAGAAGGAATTCGCGAACATGACTTTTTCAGAGCTCGTGTTCCAGCCTGACTTGAACCTCGTGAACGAGCTCATGTCTGAACTGTCAAGCGGAGCCGTAATTTCAAAAGCAGCAGTGCTGCGCTTTTCCTCAAAGAAAGGAGTGCAGGAAAAATTCGACGTTGCAATGCGCGGAGTTAAAGATGAAGTGGGCAGGCTTTCGCGCATCGTGCTTGTCGCGCGCGCAGTAGGCGGGCGTTCAAGCATGCAGAAGCAATTTCTTGACAGCGTCGTGAATTACGCTTCGGATGCTGTTTATTCTTTTGACACAAGGGGAGTAGTCCACTCGTGGAGCTCGAGTGCTGAAAAAATATTCGGCTACCCGCGCGACACTATTATTGGCGCGAGCGTGCGCCTCGTGTTCCCGCAGGAGCGCGAGGGCGAGCTTGACGAAATGCTGCGCGTGCTGAACGGGAAAAAAAAGCTTGCAAGCTTTGAGACTATCCGCAAGAGAAAAAACGGAGAGCTGTTCAACGCGTACGTTTCAATTGCAGCCATAACAGATGAAAGCGGGAAGATTGTTGACTACGTTGAAGTAGTAAAGGATGTTACTGCCGAGAGGAAAATGGAGGAAGTCAACCGCATTCGAAGAAAACTGGAGGAACGCAACAGGCAGCTGATGGAACTCAACGAAATGAAGTCCGTATTCATTTCAAACGTTTCCCACGAGCTGAGAACTCCGCTCACGAACATTCACGGCTATTCCTCCCTCCTGCTTGAAGGCGAGACTGGCCCGCTGAACGAACAGCAGAACGAGTTCATGCACGTTGTCGTAAACGAAACGAACCGCCTCACCAAGCTCATCAACGACGTGTTAGACTTGTCGAAAATGGATTCCGGGCGGTTCAAGCTCGTGCTGAAAGAATTCGACTTGCGCGACTTGGTGGAAAAATGCTCTTGCAAGTCCCTCGCAGAAAAAAAAGGCCTTGCCGTAACCTGGGACATTTCACCAGACATTCCAGTCATAATGGGCGACCAGAACCGCATAGCTCAAGTGCTCATCAACCTAATTTCAAACGGCATAAAATTCACCGAGACAGGCGGCGTAACTATTAATGTTTCGAGAAAAAGCAGGAACTTCGTCCAGGTAGATGTTGCGGACACTGGAATGGGCATTCCTCTCGCAGACCAGAAAAGCCTGTTCAAGCGCTTCTACCAAGTAATGCGCAAAGACGGCCAAAAACAAGAAGGCACGGGCCTCGGGCTTGCAATCACGAAAGAAATAATCAAAATGCACGGCGGAAAAATCTGGGTGGAATCAACGCCTGGAAGCGGAAGCAAATTCAGCTTCATCCTCCGCACGACACTCAAAAAACAAAGAATGAGAAAATAAAAAACAATCACTCGCTGCTCTACTTTTTTCGACAATTTTTTTTTCATTGTATTGTAAATTCGAACTGCGGTTCTCATTTACAAACAGGACAAAATTTTGTATTTTGTCCTCCATCCATTTTCTCAGCTATTCCAACTGCCCGCTTGGCTAGTTCAACGTCTGGAGCACTCGCGTTCAACCCGTCGCGCTTTCTTTTTCCCACAATTATTTTGTCAGTTGAAACAGCAAAAAAACCAATTTCCTTTTCTTCAAACAGCATGCTCACTTCATTCTCAATCTTCCCAAGCAACTCCTTTGTTTTTTCAACATTGTTCGCCTGCGCGAAACAATTGCCCTCCTTTGGCTTGAATTCCATCATCTTCACTCCAACGCGCGAGAACAACGCGTTCAAGTAAAAAGAATTCCTCTCCCTCCTAATTTCAGCTTCTACTGGCACGTGCTTGTGAAGCTCCACTTCAACCACAAAATGCGTTTCATTCTGCATTGCACTTCCCTTTCTTCCGCTAACCATAGTTGCTTTCAGCCTCCTGCCATTTCTTTCCCCGTGCATTGAAGGATAGCATGCGATAGAGCCCGGAGTGAATTCCAAGCCTATTTTTTCAGCAGCCTGCCTCCATGCTTCGTTCTTCTCGCGCAAGTCAGCTTGCATGAACTTGTAGCCCCAAACTATCAAAATAAGCGCGAGCAAGAGAACGGAAATCGTCTTAACCCCTTCTATTGGAATGAATCCAAGGATTAGTGATAGAACAAGCAAAGTGATCAGTTTCTTCTCCTTGCGCACTTCTTCAAAAAAATTCATGAATTCATTTCCCGCCTGTTATTTTATATTTTTATTATCTTGTCGTTTTCACCGTCGAACAATCCTTTTCCTTCCCTTCGCTCGTGCACTTCAACAACTTCGCCCACAAACAAAATGTGGTCTCCTGTCTGGATGGCGTTCGTCATTTTGCACTCAAAGCTCGCAAGGCATTCTTTTATGAGCGGAGCCTTCACTTGCTTCGCAGGCTCTTGAGTGAGCTTCGTTTCCTCGAACTTGTCCACTTTCCGCCCTGAAACGCTCCCGCACTTGAGCATCTGCTGCTCCAATTCTTCGCCGGGAATGTTCACCACGAACTCGTGCGTATCGCTTATTAACTCGTGCGAATAGCGTTTCGGCGAAATGCTTACTGCAATCATTTTCGGCTCCATTGAAACAGGCATTGCCCACGCGAGCGTCACAATGTTAGGCCTGCCAGTTCTGTCCGCGCTTGTCACCAAAACTATTTTTTTCGGGTAAAGCCACTCGTAAAACTTTTTCATCCATCCACACCTCTTGATTCAAAAAACATTTTTCACATCAATTCAACCAAACACTCAAAAATCGTAAAATACTTTGCAAGCAGGTTCGAGCCGTTTCAATTTTTGTTATACCTCTTCTCCAACTCGTTTTTTCAGTTTTTACTTTTTTTCCCCTCGCGCCGCCAAGTGCTTGAGCGCAGGCGGAGTTACTACTGTCGTGAGAAACGCCATTGCAGTTATTATTGAATACTCTGACGCATTGAGCACGCCCATCGTCAGCCCGTATAAAGCAATGATGAATGCTACCTCTCCTCTCGGAACCATTCCAACGCCAACTATTACTGCGTCTCTTGCTTTTATTCCGCACGCTCTCGCTCCAGCCCAACACCCTACAAGCTTGCTCAGCACTGCTATTATCGTTATCAAAACTATCGGGTAAAAGAATTCCGCGAGCGCGTTCACTTCAACAAGCAGCCCCAGGCTGATGAAGAAAATCGGAGTGAGGAATGATTCGAGCGGGTTTACTTTCTCAAGCAACTCCTGTTTTTTCTTTGAGTAATTAAGCGCCAATCCTGCGAGGAACGCGCCAACTATTCCAGACAACCCGATTATTTCAGCAGCGTACGCGTAAAACAACGCGAACGCCATTGCAGACAAGAACAGCGTTCCATTTTCCGCCTTCACTTTGTCGAAATACTTTTCAACAACTATTTTCCCGAAAATAATTCCGCCTGCAATGAACACCACTGCTTTCCCAGCCACTTCAGCCAAATGCCCTATTTCAAGCGTTGTCGTTGAATAACTCACCACGAAAGAAAGCGCGAGCAACCCAAGCACGTCGTCAATAACCGCGGCTCCGAGCAGCAGCTTCGCGTAATCCTTCCCGAGCAAGTTCAATTCCCCGAGTATTGCAACGCTCACGCCTATCGAAGTAGCAGTGAGCGCCGCGCCAAGAAACAAAGATACGACGACAGAATAGCCTAAAACCGCCACTCCGACATAATAGCCTGAAGCGAAAGGCACTATAACTCCAAGCAACGCGACGATAAAATTTTTCGCTGAAAAAATTTGCTTTACTTCAGAATGCATTCCAATCTTGAACAATAGAATTATTGCCCCGAGTTGCGCGAGCGCTTTCACTACCTCATCATACGCAACTATCTTCGGCGGAGTTAAGGGAATGCTCCTGAACGGGCTTTGCTGCAACAGCACGTTCAATACAGACGCGCCAGCAGGCCATGCCATTGCAATGAAAGACGGGCTCAAAACAATTCCAACTACAATCAACAGCATCACAAGCGGCTGGCGCGTGTAAGAAACGAGCAGGCTCGCGAGCACTGCGGCGAGAAAAAGAAAGCTAATCTCGAAAAAAATCCGCTTCTCCTCGTCGACGTGCGTGAACAAGGACGCTTTTATTATCGAAAAAAACATTATCAGCACTAGCGCCAGCAATAGCAACGCAACCGTAGGCCAAACTTTTTTTTCAACGTGCTTTAACTCCATGTTTTTTCACCAATCTGTTCAACGCGAACCTTTTTGCCTCGTACACTGCAGCGAACAACGCGCAGCTTCCAAGCACGAGCATTGCATCCCCTGCATCAAGCATTGTTGTTTTGAATATGGGCTGGAGTGGCTCGAAAGCTATTATTGCAACCTGCAATGCCGCGGACAGCACGACTGCTGCAAGCAAGTACTTGTTCGAGAACAAGTCGAGCAGGAAGAAGCGTTCAGTGCGAAGCAGGAACACTGCAACAAGCTCAAGTGCCACCAGTGCAGTGAACGCTGCAGTTGCCGCGCGCTCGTGCCCGTGCAATTCAAACTCGTAAACGTAAACAGCCAGTGTGAGCAAGCCGACTATCACTCCAATCAAAACAAGTTCAGCAAGCATTCTGCCACTAAGTATTTTTTCCTTCGGGTTCCGAGGAGGCCGTTCCATCACGTTCAACGCAGGCGGGTCTACTCCAAGCGTGAGCGCAGGCAAGCCGTCAGTCAAAAAATTCACCCACAACAATTGAATCGGGTACAACGGCAAGCCCAAGCCTCCGAACGTCGCACAAGCTATCGCCACTATCTCCCCAATGTTCGCGCTCACCAAATACCTTACAGGCTTGCTTATATTGTCAAAAATAGTCCTGCCTTCCTCAACTGCTGAAACTATCGTCGCAAAATTATCATCAAGCAAAACCATGTCAGACGCTTCCTTCGCCACATCTGTGCCGGTAATGCCCATCACTATTCCAATGTCAGCGCGCTTGAGCGCAGGCGCGTCGTTCACACCATCCCCAGTCATAGCCACTACTTCCCCATTTTTTTTCAATGCGTCAACAATGCGCACTTTATGCTCTGGAGAAACGCGCGCGTAAACGCGAATTCTTCCAACCACTTTCTCAAACCCTTTCTCATCAAGCGCGTCAAGCTCTTCCCCAGTAATAACCTTTTCTTTGCTCTCGCTTCCAATAAGCTTCAATTCCTTCGCGACTGCAACTGCCGTATTCTTGTGGTCGCCGGTAATCATCACTACTTTAATTCCAGCTTTTCTGCACAACTCGAGCGCGCTGTGCACTTCCTGCCTCGGAGGGTCCATCATTCCCACAAGCCCTAGGAACACAAGTTCGCTTTCAATTTGTTTTTCGCTCTCAAGCTTTCTCACAGCCTGCTTGAACGCAACAGCAAGCACGCGCAACGCACTCTTTGCCATTCCATCATTCGCGTTCACAATCTTCTGCTTGTCCTTGCTCGTAAGCTGCCGCGTCCTCCCGCCTTCCATTATCTTCGTGCAAACTCCAAGAACACTCTCGCACGCTCCCTTCGTTGAAACTAAGTACCTCCCTCCTTCTGCGTGCACAGTGCTCATCCTCTTCCTATTAGAATCAAACGGAACTTCCTTCACAAGCTTGAAGCGCGCCTCAAGCTTTTCCTTAAACAATCCTGCTTTTCCCGCGAGCGCGAGAATCGCGCCTTCAGTCGGGTCGCCTACCACCTCCCACTTGCCATTCGTCTCTGCAAACGAAGCAGTAGTGCACAACGCCGAGCTCTTAAGCATGAGAAGCAGTTCTTCCCTCGCAGGCGCAGGCTCGCTGTTTTTCATGAAACTCCCTTTCGGCTCGAAACCCGCCCCGCTCACTTCAACAAACTCTCCGTTCACAAAAACTTTTCTCACAGTCATCTGGTTTTCAGTAAGCGTTCCAGTCTTGTCAGTGCAAATTACTGTCGCGCTCCCAAGCGTCTCCACTGCCTTCAACTTTCTCACTACCGCCTTTCTCCTCACCATTCTCTGCACTCCCAACGCGAGCGTGACAGTAACAACAGCAGGCAACCCTTCAGGAATAGCAGCAACAGCAAGGCTCACCGACGCCATGAACATTTCAAGAAAACCAAACGCGTGAAGCATTCCAGCAAAAAACACGAGCACGCAAATTGCGAGCGAAGCAGAGCCCAATTGTTTTCCAACAACGTCCAACTCGCGTTGAAGCGGCGTCTCCTCTTCATTCACTGCCTGCATTAACTCCGCAATCCTCCCCATCTTTGAACTCATTCCAGTAGCAGTAACTATCGCTTTAGCGCGCCCTCCAATCACAATAGTGCCAGTAAACAATTCACTTTCTCCCTTCCTCAAACTCTTCGACACAGGCATTGACTCTCCAGTAAGCGCTGCCTCGTTCACGCGCAAATCAAAACTCTCAACAATCCGCGCGTCAGCAGGAATATTGTCCCCCTGCTCTACAACAATCAAGTCGCCTTGAACGATTTCACTCGAAAGAATTCTATGCGTTTTCCCATCGCGAATCACAACAGCCTTCTGTGAAACGATTTTCTTCAACGCTTCAATCGCCTTCTCAGCCTTGTACTCCTGCACGAACCCGAACGCGCCATTCAACACAACAATGCTGAAAATAGCAACAGCGTCAATCCACTCTCCAAGCAAAGCCGAGACAAGAGTGGCAAGCAACAAAAGAAGCACTACAAAATCCTTGAACTGCTCTACAAGCATTTGAAGCGCAGTCGCCTTCGGCTTTTCCTTCAACTCATTCAAGCCAAACTCTTTCAAACGCCTCGCAGCCTCAACACTCGAAAGCCCGCTCTCCACTCTCATAAAGCAAATATTCAAAAAATAAATTAATATAGTGAATGGAACTCTGACGGAATTCCACTCACACAGTCATTCTCTTCCTCGCGTAATAACTGCAATTCCTCAAATAACTTATTTTTTCCAATTCAACCACTGGATTGCCTATATTACCCGCAAGCATGTGCGTTTCAGGGTCACGCATTCCAACATAACCCTCAAACTTCAACCCAGCAACTCTCACTCTTCTTTCATCCTCACTCATTCCAACAAGCGAATTAAGCAACTGCCCTAATTCTTCGCCACTCATTTTTTTTGTTTTCTCTTTGCCTTCACTCACTTGAATTCCTCTCGCGAAAACAAAGTGAACGTGCGGCCCAGTCCCGTGCGCGTTGCCACTGTCACCAACCGTCGCAACAACCTGAGGCTGAACTTTGCTTCCCTAACCTTGAACAACATCCCCTGCCTTCACCAACACTCTCTCGCAATGATGATAACTCGTAACAACTACATCCCCTCTATCATCCCTACCTAATACCCTTACTACATTCCCTGCAGTAGAATCCATTCTCCCGGCAAACAACACCACTCCCTCTCCAGCAACAACAGCCCTCGCACTCGCTCCCTTATCACTGTAAATATCCACCCCGCAATGCTTGGACTTGCCTCCTCTTCTCGGAGAATCATACTCTCCAACTCCAGGAGGAATTCCCCTCATTATAGCCTCAAACTCTGCACTGCTCGGAATAGGAATAACTCCCTCGCTCTGCACGCTGTAAACCCTCCTGCCAAAACCAGACTTTTCAGAATCTTTTTTCCCAGCCATGCATCATCAACCCATTCCAGCTTTCAACAAGCAACACTCAAAACTTTTCACAACTCCCGCTTGCTTTCATTTCTCCTCCCAAAACTTCTAAACTCTAAACCCCTAACAAATGCCATCAAAACTGCAAAACTCCTAAACTCTAAACGTTTAATACTGTAACGCAGGCGCTCCCTTCTGCTGGCTCGCGTACTCACAATACTTCGCGCTTATGTTCTTGAAATTCTGCACAGGGCTCCCGACACTCCCCCTTCTTATTTCAATTTCAGGGTTCAGCCTCGTGCTCGCATCAGTAGAAAAATTTACTGGGTGCTCGCGCAAAAACGTCCGCCTCTCATTGTCTCTCATCCCAACTAATTTTTCAAAAAAATCATCCAGTTCTTTCCCGCTCAATTCCCTTGCAACATCTGCATCCTTCACTCTAATTCCATTCGCAAGCATAAAATGAACATGCGGCCCAGTCTCCGCAGCATTTCCAGTCCTGCCAACAGTAGCAATAGGCTTTGGAACAGTCACAATTCCCCACCCTTGCACTCTGTCCCCCAGCTTTGCAATAATCCTTTCACAATGCACGTAGCTAGCAACAACCACTTGCCCAAAATTATTTCTCCCAATCGTTACAACCATAAAGCCAGCCTTGTCCCCAGCGTCCCCGGCATAAACAACAACCGCATCGCCTACAGTAGCAGGAACAAGCTCAGTGCCTTCCTTTGCATAAATGTCTATGGCGCGATGCGCAAAAGTCGCGCCGTCATCACTCGTCCTCCTCGCACTATACAAACCCATTGGAGGAATTCCGCCAGCAACCTGCGACCAATCCTCGCTGTTCATGCGCGGAACCACGCCTTTCACTACAGGCTCTTTCTTCCTGTAAACACGCTCGCCCAACTCTCTCTCCTCTACTCGCGGAGGAGGCTCGACAACGCGCTCTTCCTCAGGCCGAGTCAACGCCTCAAACCTCGCAGTAAACGCGGCAAGCACTTCAAGAGTAACATTCAACTTCCGCTCCATGTGCGCTTTTGCTGCTGTAGCCAAGTCAGCATGCAACCTCTTCCTCTCTGCCTCGCGCTCGGACGGAATGCGTCCAAGCAAAGCAGTAGTATTGCGCATGAGCTCTCGCAACTCATCGAAAACTTCATCAGCCATAAACTGGTTACTCCTAAACTGCTTAAATAGTTTTGCAGTTTTGGAGTTTAGAAGTTTTGAAGCGTTGGAGTTTTGGAGTTTAGAGTTCAGGAGTCCGAGGTTTTGGGGTTTTGCGTTGTTTTTCTTGCGTTTACTGCAAACCGCATAAGTAATGCGGTTTGCAACTAGCAAACCACGAGAAGGAGTTATTAGACTTTTGTCGCATTACTTTCGTGGTTTGCTATAACGTGTTTTGCTTTTGTTGGTTTTGTTCGTATTACTTTGCCAGTTGAACTATTGAGTTTTCGTGATGCTTAAATGTTTTTTCAACTCATTATTTTCCCATGAGCGAAACCAGTCCAGCAAAACAACTGCCATCAATAAGAAAAGCTTGCCTGCGCGACGTCAAAACACTAGCACTCCTCATAAACTCCATTTTCCCGCATGCCAACGCAAGCGAGCGAATGCTGAAAGAAAAGTTTTCCAGAGGCGTAGTTTTTTTTATTGCAGAATGCGAACGCGAGCCTGTTGGCTTTGCTGAAATAATTTTCAGAAAGCAAACAGCGTTCATTCAAGGCATTGGCTTGAAAAAACAATTCGAAGGAAAAGGAGCAGGAAGCGCGTTGTTAGAACGATGCGCTGAAGAAAGCGTGAAAAAAGGAAAAACAACAGTCCTCCTCACAGTCAAAACTTCAAACGCGCGCGCGCTCGGATTCTACAAAACACACGGGTTCGAATTAGCAAAAGAAAAAAAAGGAGTGCAAGGAAGCGTGTTCATACTAAAAAAAACTATTGCAAACTAATTCACTCTATCTTTATTTCTACTAGCGCGTTCGCGAGTTCTTCCCGCGCTTTTTTCAAAAGCGCGAGCTGGAAGTCTTTCTTCTTCGCTTCCTTGTCTGTGCATGCTCCGCAGCTTACGAACGCCTGCCACTTCGCGTTCAACTCAACGTCGTTGAAAGCTGAAACCATTCCGCCCGCGTCAGCAACGTCCTGCAGTTCAGGGTTTTCAACAAACGCTTTCCCCAAAATAAACTCGTGCGCTTCAAGCATTTTCCCAGCACGCTTTATTTTCACGCTCGCGCGCTTGTTCGTGTCCACATAAGTTTGAATAGAGTCTTCAGCCTCTTGGCACACGATGCTCAAGTTTTCGCTCAACAAGTAAAGCTTGTTCCTTTCTTCAGTCAAGTTCGTCAAGCGAGTCCGCATTCCATTATAATCGCCTACAAGCTGTGCGTAAGTGCCTTCAAGCTCGTCGTACTTCTGCTTAGGCACGCTGTCCCCAAAGCACCCGAACAAAAGCACGCACGCAAACAACACTAAAACGCATTCAAAACGCATTTTTCAACAACTCCTCAAGATTTTCAAAACGCAAGCGCATTCCTACAACACATTTTCAGCAACTCTCGCTTCGCATTATTTTCAAACACTAACTCACCTGCAACGCACGAAAAGAGAAAACAAGCAACTGCGCATGCAATGCTTTGTTTATTTTTCTTTTTTTTATTTTCTCTGCGCGTGCGTTTCTGTTTTTTTTTCCACACATTCAGCGTCTCTTTTTCTTCACCTATACATTGTCTCTGCGCGTTCTTTGAACGCCTTCATGCTCTCGACGTGCTTTTTCGTAATGCTCGGCCTGCTTATCTTCATCGCCTGCTCGAAGTGCTTCGCCTTCACGTCTTTACAATTCTCGTTTTCCCTAATGGCAGTCATGCCTGCTTCCCTGCACACGCCTTCAATGTCAGCGCCTGTGAACCCTTCAGTTGCTTTCGCGAGTTTCTTCAGCTCAACGTCTTTCGCGAGAGGCATGTTTTTCACGTGCACTTTGAAAATTTCTTCTCTAGTTTCTTCGTCAGGCGGAGGTATTTCAACTATCTTGTCAAACCGCCCAGCGCGCAGAATTGCCTGGTCGAGCGAGTCAGGCCTGTTCGTAGCGCCAATCACTACCACGTTCTTCAAGTTCGTAAGCCCATCCATTTCAGTAAGAAGAGTATTCACAATGCGCTCGCCTACTTTCGTTCCGCCCTCGTCACCGCCCCGCGCTGAAGCTATCGCGTCAAGCTCGTCAATCAACACTATTGAAGGAGACGCAATGCGGGCTTTCCTGAACAACTCGCGCAAAGTCTTCTCGCTCTCGCCAACGTACTTCGAAAAAACTTCAGGCCCTTTAATGGAAATAAAGTTTGCTTCGCTTTCAGTGGCAACTGCTTTCGCGAGCATTGTCTTTCCAGTGCCAGGCAAGCCAACGAGCAGAATTCCTTTCACAGGCCGAATGCCCATGCGCTTGAAGACGTCCGGGTTTTTCAACGGCAGTTCTACTGCTTCCTTCAACTCTTTCTTTACGTCCTCAAGCCCGCCAACGTCCGTCCATTTTACGTTCGGAATTTCAATGAACACTTCCCTCAAAGCGCTTGGCTGAATCTCCCTCATCGCGTCGAAAAAGTCAGCGCGCATTACGCGCAAGTCTTCAAGCACTTTAGGCGGAATGAACTCCTGCTCTAAATCAATTTTCGGAAGAATTCTCCTCAACACGCGCATTGCAGCTTCCTTGCACAACGACGACAAGTCAGCGCCAGTGTAACCGTGCGTAATGTTCGCAAGCTCGTCCAACGCAACGTCCTCGGCAATAGGCATGTTGCGCGTGTGGATTTGCAGAATTTCTTTTCGCGAGTTCCTGTCAGGAACTCCGATTTCGATTTCCCTGTCAAACCTTCCAGGCCTGCGCAACGCCGGGTCAATAGAATTCGGGCGGTTCGTAGCGCCAATCACTATAACATTCCCGCGCGCCTTCAACCCGTCCATGAGCGAAAGCAACTGGCTGACCATTCTCCTCTCCACTTCGCCAGTCACTTCCTCTCTCTTCGGAGCAATAGCGTCTATTTCATCCATGAAAATAATCGTGGGCGCGTTCTCTTCAGCGTCCTTGAACAACTGCCTCAAGCGTTCCTCACTCTCGCCTACAAACTTGCTTACTAACTCCGGGCCTCCTATTGAAATAAAATTTGCTTCGCTCTCGCTCGCAACTGCTTTAGCGAGAAGCGTCTTCCCGCATCCAGGCGGGCCGTGAATCAAAACTCCTTTCGGCGGTTCTATGCCCAAGCGCTCGAACAATTCAGGGTGGCGCATTGGAAGCTCAACCATTTCCCTAATCTTGCGCGTTTCTTCCTTCAACCCGCCAATATCTTCGTAACTAATGCTCGGAAGCCTTCCAGCCTCTTTCATGGGCTCTGTCTTCAAAACAACTTCAGTGCCTTCGTTAACTATCACTACCCCTTGAGGCTGGACTACTGCTGCAGTAAGCGGAAAACTAGTGCCGAACACTCCCACAAAAATAGTGTCTCCGCGCGTGAGCGCCCTGCCCACCAACCGTTTTTTCACGAACTGGTCGAACCCAGGAGAATACTTCATGGGCTGGGAAGGAGCGAGCATTACTTTCTTTGCTTCCTTCAACTCTGCTTTCTTCACGAAAATCTTGTCGCCCAACGCAACCCCCGCATTCTGCCTCAAATAACCATCCATGCGCACGATGTTCAAGCCCTCGTCCTGCGGGTGAGCCTGCCACACTATAGCTGCAGTAACGCGCTTGCCCTTCAGCTCTATAATGTCGCCAGTAGTAACATCCAACTCTTTCCGCGCACGCGAATCAATCCTTACAAGCCCTCTGCCCACGTCGTTCTGCAACGCTTCAGCAACCTTCAACTCTATACCCGCGCCCATAACAACCCACTCCCCATAAGCACTAACCGTTCAACTATTCAACCAATTCTACTAATCGCTCTAAAACAATCTTTAGCCTGCAAAAATTTAAATACGCTGGTTTCGACGAAGAAAAAACAATTTGCTGCTGGAAATCAAACAATCCCCTAATTTTAAAAACCTCTTGCTCGAACGTTCTAACAACGTTTCAAAGGAGGTGTTTTGTTTTGCACGCTGTTCGCTTGTCTTCGTTGTTCTTGTTCTTGATTGTTTTCGCTTCTTTCTCCCTCGCAATTCCCGGATGCACTCCCACAAACGTTGCTTACACTCTCAACCTCCCAGGTCAATATAATTTGAATTCAGACATTACCGGCGACTGCATTCTCATTACTGCTGACGACGTTTCATTAAACTGCAACAACCACGTTATTTCAAAAGGCGCTTCTGCAAAAACAATCGGAATTCAAGCTGAAAGCGTGAGCGGGCTCGCGCTTTCCAACTGCAAAACAACTGGCTTCAGTTACGGAATGCTCTTTTCTTCATTGACAGACTCTTCAATAACCGGAAGCGAGTCTTACTTGAACTTTCAAACAGGCGCGTTGATTCAAGACTCGTCTTCAACAACTATCTCGTCAAACGTTTTCCGAGACAACGAACAGCAAGGATTGCTAGTAACTGGTTCAACAGGCTTGAATATTCAAAGCAACAATGTTCACGACAACGAGTACCGGGGCATAGACTTGCTGAACTCGAATTCGAACACGCTCTCTTCAAACAACGCGCACGACAACATCCAGCACGGAATAGTGCTGGAAAATTCAGATTCAAATACGCTGAGCAGCAACACTGTCTTGAACAATAAGGCAGACGGAATTGCATTGCTTACTGGATCTGACTCGAACGTGCTCAACAGCAACGTCATTTCAAGCAACCCTAACTCCGGAATATCGTTTTCTTCTTCAAGCAGCAACACTGGCTCTGGAAACATTATTTCAGGAAGCGGCATTGGAGTGCTATTCACTTCCTCTAACTCAAACTTTTTCGGAAACTACTATTCGCGCCTCGAACTATCAAACAACGTTGCCGGAATCACTTCTGATTCTTCAACAGGAAACGTCATTTCAACCAAAATCTCCGGCTCGCTCAACAACGACGTCCAGCTTGACCAGCAGTCGACAATGACGCTCATAGACTCAGAATTTGACACTGGCAAAGTTTCAGTTGCAGGCGGAAGCACTTTGACTGTAACGAACAACATCATGTTCAGCGTAGTCTACTGGCCTGAAGGCGGAGTGCCTAACGCAATTGAAGGCGCGCAAGTTCACATTACTCAAGCAATAGTCGGAGGCGCGCCGCCCGCATTGTTTTTCGACGGCGCGACTGATGCTGCAGGGCACATTGAATGGATGAAAATGTTCTACTACATCCAGTCAAGCGGCCAGTCTTTCGCGAACGCGCAGAAATATGTTTACGTTGCTGAAGTGAGCGCTGAAGGATACGCCAACAATGAAGCAGTAATCACTGCGCACTCGCGCTTCGGGCAAACTATGAACATGAACTTGCTCGCGCCACAACTAGAGTGCGTGAATAACGAGGACTGCGCGCGAGGCGAAGCGTGCGTTGAAGGCCAATGCGCCCCGCAAGAAGGCGGATGCATCTTCGATTCAGAATGCGCTGAAAACCAAATCTGCCAAGGAGGAATCTGCCGTGCTCGACCTGAAGGCTGTCCAGTCTGCCCGCAGAACTTGAACTGCGATCCTTTAGTATTATCTTGCAAGACTCCGTGCGCTTTTGTTCAAGAGTGCGCTCCAGACCAAGCGTGCGAAGAATTCTGCACTGAATTCCACCCGTCCTGCCAGTCTAACGAGGACTGCGCGCAAGGCGAGCACTGCGACTTTGATGTTTCAGGCGGAAAGTGCATGACGGAAAACTTGCTAATGTGCGGCACGAGCTTCGATTGCTTTGAAGGCTTCACGTGTTCCAACAACCGTTGCTGGTCCCCAAACTTCTGCAGAGTTGATGAAGAATGCCCTGAGGGAACAGCGTGCATTGCTTCCTATTGTCTGCAGTTGTTCGTGCAACCTCAACCAGGCGCTCAGTGCGTGAACAACAACGGCTGTCCTGCTGGCCAGTTTTGCAACGCGTGGACAAACACTTGCAATAACGAGGGCGGTTCTTGCAGCGGGTTCATGGAGCAATGCGCTCCAGGCTCGTTTTGCATCGACGGAGCATGCAAGCGCACAGTGTCAGTGCAATGCGCGTCTGACAACGACTGCCCGTTGTTTTCAACTTGCAGCGCAGGAGTTTGCACGAACGGCATTCCGTGCACTTTAAACATGAACTGTCCATCCCCCTCGCAATGCGTCTTGCGCGATGAAGTGCAAGGCTACTGCGAGCTTCCTGAAGGCAGGTGCTTCATGGGCATCGGCTGCAGCGAAGGCGAAGCATGCAATTTTCTATCTTCAACGTGCGTGCCTTCATGCGCTGCAAGCAACGAATGCCCTCAAGGGCAAGTGTGCAACAGCAATTTTGGCGGAGGATTCTGCATTCACGGAGAATGCGCTTTTGACGTTTCATGCCCGCCAAACCAATTGTGCAACACGTTCACAGGCCAATGCAATTTGTTGTGCGAGTCAGACTTAGACTGTCCGCCGGGAAACTCGTGCAACGTTTGGACAGGCACTTGCTCCAAGACAATGATTTCATGCTTCCCGCCCGGCGGGCCAGCTCCAATAATGGCTCCAGCAGACGACAATGCGAAAAAGAAAAAGCAATCTAAGAGTTTGCTTTTCACGCCAATGAGCAGCAACGGCTTGCTTTTGGCTCCTCCTCCTGATGACGGCGAGGACGGCGATGGCGACGGTGGGGAAGATGGCGGTGATGGGCTTTGCCCTGCAGGAATGGCTTGCGACCTGACTTTCTTCTTGTGCGTTGACGGGCCGTTAGCGCATTGCTCAACAGACTCTGATTGTCCTGACAATTCTTTCTGCATGTGGGGCTCGTGCGTTGGCAACAGTTTCTGCGTTGACGACTCGGACTGCGCGCAATCCCAAACGTGCGTTTGGGGCATGTGCGTCGAACACGCGCTTCCAGACTCGGATGAAGACGGAGTTCCAGACGCGAACGACAACTGCCCTTCAACAGTAAACCCCGGGCAAATGGATGCTGATGCTGATGCTGTCGGAGATTCGTGCGACAACTGCATGCAAGCAAGCAACGCCGGGCAAAGCGATGCAGACGCTGATTTTATCGGAGACGCGTGCGACAATTGCAAGTTTGCATTCAACCCGAACCAAATCGATTTGAATGCTGACGGAATAGGAGACGCGTGCGCTGGAATGGTTTTATGCGAGGACAACGGCGACTGCCCGCAAGGCTCTATCTGCTTAGGCGGCTTGTGCGTCGGAGATTCTGATGGCGACGGGTTGCTTGACAACATGGACAACTGCATAAACGATGCCAACCCCACACAAACTGACGGCGACGGTGACGGAAGCGGTGATGCTTGCGACAATTGCGCGGCAGTTCAAAACCCGGGCCAATGGGATTTAGACAACGATGGTGTTGGCGATTCCTGCGACAACTGCTGGTTTACTTTGAATGCCAACCAAGCTGACGGCGACGCTGACGGAAGTGGCAATGCTTGCGACAACTGTGACGAGATTTTCAACTCAGACCAGGCGGATTCTGATTTAGACGGCATCGGCGACTCTTGCGAAATTCAATGCGCGTTCAACAATGATTGCCCGAACGGAATGGACTGCCTCGGAGGCGAGTGCGCGCCTCCCTGCAACCTGCCTGCGGGAAGGTGCACTATAGACCGCCAAATTTGCACGTCCGAACAAACGTGCAACGTCTGGGGCTCGAACTGCGTAAACTCGTGCCACGATAATGCTGATTGCAGCGTGACGGAGCAATGCAGTGGCTTCAACGGCGACTCGTTCTGCTCGCAAGCATGGCTCCCGTGCGCTTCAGACGATGATTGCGCTGCGTTCGACTTGACGTGCAACCCTACTTTCTCGGCGTGCGCCCAAGACTTCAAAACATGCGGAGACAATTCAGACTGCCCCGCAAACTCGATTTGCATTGAAGGCATCGCGTGCCTTTACCTCGAGCCAAGGCCGTGCTGCACTGACTTTTCATGCCAAGCAGTAATGTTTGGAAACACTGCCTGCGGTGAAAGCAACGTGTGCGTTGACGACGGCGTTTCATGCAATTCCGACGGTGATTGCCCTGACCCTGCGTTGTACGACTGCGTGAGCGGCCAATGCGCACGCTTGACGGTCAAATCATGCACTGGCGATGAAGAGTGCGGGCCGGGAAAAGCGTGCTTGTTCGGAGCATGTGCAGCACTCGACGTGCCTGACGCTGACAACGATGGTTCCCCCGACGGGATAGATAACTGCGCAAATGCAGTGAACCCACTGCAATCTGATGGTGACGAAGATGGAGTGGGCGACGCGTGCGACAACTGCCTGAATTCAGCAAACCCCGCGCAGCTTGACAGCGACGAAGATGGAATTGGAAATGCGTGTGAAGCTAACGCAGGCTGTGCGGTTCATGCAGACTGCAGCAACGGGCAAATTTGCGTTGAAGGCTCGTGCTTTGCAGACGCTGACAACGACGGTGTTGCGGACAATGTTGACAACTGTGATGCTGTCGCCAACCCGAACCAGCAAGACTCTGACGTTGACGGGTTGGGCAACGCGTGCGACAACTGCCAGTTCGCGCAAAACCCGGGCCAGGAAGACGCGAACGCCAACGGCGTGGGCAACGCGTGCGACGTTGCCTGCGTTAACGACGCTGCTTGCGGGCCTGGAAAAAAATGCGTCAACTCTTTGTGCGTAGGAGATATTGACAATGATGGAGTCTTTGACAATGAAGACAACTGCATAACTTCAGCGAACCCAACGCAAGCAGATGCTGACGCTGATTTTGTTGGCGACGCTTGCGACAACTGCAAGTTCTCGAAAAACCCCGGGCAGATAGACTCTGACGCTGACGGGCTCGGGGACGTGTGCGATGTTGAAGGCGCGTGCAACGACAATGCCGACTGCCCTGCACTGCAAGAATGTTCTGCAGGCGCGTGTGCAATGCAGTGCACTGACTCTGACGGAGGAAAGGATTATGCAGTGAAAGGAACAAGCATTGGAAGGACAGTTGCCGGCGCAGCAAAAACTACTCAAACTGATGCTTGCGCACAAGGAAAAATAAGCGAATACTACTGTTCTGCCACTCAATTGCTTGCAAGCGAAGAAGTTTCTTGTGCGCAAGGCAAGTCGTGCTACAACGGCGCGTGCTCGACGACCGTCTCCTGCACTTCAAGCAGTGATTGTGCAGGCAACCAAGCGTGCGAGGGTGGAGCGTGCGCGGAATTGTCTGGCTCGTGCGGGTACGCGCAAAACCACGCTTGGCACAACTACGAATGCTGCAGCAATGCAGCGTGCCCTCAAGGCAAGGCGTGCGAGTTGAACTCGCACTCTTGCAAGAACGATTGCGAAGCGACTTCAGACTGCGTTGCAGGCGAGCAATGCATTATGGGCGTTTGCTCGACGACTGCCCCTGGAGCGAACACTGGAAGCGGCTCTACTTCAGGATTGCCACAAAATGCTTCAATAAGCGAAATACTCGCAGCACAATCCGAACTCTCTAAACTGAACGAAGAGTTGAGCGCTGCGGAAAAAGAAGCTATAGCTTCAGGAAATACCGAGCAACTCGGGCGCATTCGCAAAGCAAAAGGAGAAATGGCTGGAATATACGCTCAAGTGCTCCGCGGAAACGTGTCCAGCGCAAAACAGTCAATCAAGCAATTAAACTCTTCAATAACAAGCTTCAAAAACGAAACGCAGGGAACCAGCATAAACATAGACATAAAATCATTCGACTTGAACTCGCTCTTAGGCGCTGCCGGAATCGCCTTGCTGCTCATCATAACGGGGTGCGCGGTGCTTGCAACAGCAGCGTACTACCTGTTCATCAAAAAGAAAAAATAAGCAAACAGCATTTCTTTTTTTTTTCTCGTATAGCTCATGCATTTTTTCTTTTTCTTTATTTTTTTATTCTATTCTGCCTGCGCATTCGTTTTTTCCTTTTTTTTCGATTGCGCTTGCGTGCTCTTTTTTTTCTTTTTCCTTTTTTTTCTGCGCGTACTGCTCGTGAAGCTTGTTCACAGCGCGCGCGTCTATTTTTTTCCCGAAGCACGTGTGCGGCACGAGCGCTCCGCTGAACGTTTTCGGAACATGCATCAGCTCGTGAATCAAAACTTTCTCTTTTTCAACATCGCTCAAGCAGTCGTAATGCTGGCTCAACACTTCAATCACGTAATACGTCCGCACCCCCAGCGCCTTCTGCCAAATTTTAGGAAGGTTCCAAATGCGCGCGTACGCGTTCGCCTTGCTCTCGCGCGAGCGCATTGCGATAATGCGGAACCCGTTTACGTGCCCAAACTCCGAATGCGCGAGAATATCCTCCAGTTTCTCCTGAACGTCCGGAGCGTGCTCTACTTCCATGAATTACTTGTTGCCCTAATGCCTATTTAATTCTTTTTTCGCTTAACTCTACCCATGAACGAAAAAGCAAGCGAGGAATACGGCCACTGGGCTGAACAGCTGGCGGAACGCATCGTCTCAGAAAAAAAAGAGCCGTTCGTAATCGCAAGCGGAATTACCACGAGCGGGCCAACTCACTTGGGCACGTTGTGCGAATTCCTTTTCCCTGCTGCCATCTACGATTTTCTGAAGCGCGAGCGCAAGGCAGAATTCGTTTTCGTCGCAGACATTATGGACGCGTTCGACTCAGTCCCTTCCGCATGGGAAAAATACTCCAGCGTGCTCACTCCTCACTTGGGAAAGCCTCTCGCGCGCGTTCCAGATCCTGAAGCCTGCCACGCTTCCTTCGGCGAACATTTTCTCGCGGACGTTGAAGCGACAATGCGCGCGTTCGGAGCAAACCCGAAGATTTTAAAGGCAGACGAGATGTACGCGCAAGGAAAGTACGATGCGTACGCGAAACTATTCTTCGAGCGCCTTGAAGAAGTAAAGCAAATTGTTTTCGAGTCTTCACTAAAGCAGGAACTGCCTAAATGGTGGAGCCCAATAATGCCCATTTGCGTGCAGTGTGGAAAAATTGCAACCACTCAAGTGACCAGCTTCAAAATAGTTGGAGAAGACGTTGAATACTCTTACTCGTGCGACAAGAACGCGAAGTACGTTTCAGGATGCGGGTTCAAAGGCTCAAACAAACTCTCCGACCACGCTTACAAAATCACGTGGCGCCTCGACTGGCCGAGCAGGCAAGACTTTCTGAACGCTGCTGCGGAAGGCGGGGGAGTCGACCACTTCACGCGCGGAGGAAGCTGGGGCACTGCAAAGGAAATTCACTCGAAAATATTCGGAAAGAGCGGGCCTGTTCCATTCAAGTTCGGGTTTATCTTATTCCAAGGAAAAAAGTATTCAAAAAGCAAAGGCATTGGAATGGGCGTGAACGACTTGCTGCGCCTCATGCCCCCTGAACTCATAAAATTCGCGTTGCTCCGCCCAGACATTCAGGAAAACGTTGACTTCAACCCCGAGCCTGCGAACCTGCTGCGCTTGTTCGAAGAATTCGCTGAAGCTTCGACGCTGTCCGCGCGCTTGAATTCCAAAGAAAGCCTTTCGCGCGCAGAGAAAAAAAGGGCTATTGCCTTCTCGCTTTCAGCAAGCAAAATAAAATGGCGCGCGCCATTCTCAGACGTTCTGCTTTACAGGCAATTGTATGATTGGAAGAAAGTAGGCGAGCTGCTGAACGATGCTGAAGGCGTGAACTACCTGCGCGGTTACGCTGACGCTTGGATTAAAGAAGGCAGGGTTCCTGAAGACTACGCGTTTTCACTAACGCCTACTGAACCAAAAACCGAAGGCGAAAAAAAACTTGTTCTCGCTTTCGCAAACGCGTTGAACAGCAAAATGAACGCGCTTGACATCCACAACCTCGTATTCTCAACCGCACAGCAGGAGGCAGTGCCTGCAAGCGAGTTATTTAAAATCCTCTACGCGTGTCTAATCAACAAGCAGAAAGGCCCGAAAATGGGCAAACTCGTCGAAGCAGCCGGAGTGGAAAAAATAAAGCGAACTCTCCTGAAAACATGCGGGCAATAAAAACGCTTGATGGATTTTTTGCTGGAACGGTATTTTTATGTGCGCCAAAGCAATCGATTACCTGAATGCAACCGTGCCTAAAATAGACGCCGAGCTGCTCAGAGTAGTCAGGAAAGACAACGGCCCGCGCGAAGTCTACGGGCTGATAGAAGAATTCCTCGCTCGCGGGGGAAAGCGCGTGCGCCCTGCATTGTGCATGCTCTCATGCGAGGCAGTAGGAGGGAAAGCAGAACAAGCGCTTCCAGCAGGCGCCGCAATCGAATTATTCCACTCATTCACTTTAATGCACGATGACATCGAGGACGATTCCGAGCTGCGCAGGGGCAAGCCCTGCATCCACAAGCTGCACGGAATCCCTCTTGCCATCAACGCAGGCGACGGGTTGTTCGTGCTCGTTTGGAATGCAGTTCAAGCGCTCGATTTGACTCCGAAAAAACAAATTGCTGTTTGTGCAATGCTAACACAGGCGTTCACGCGCGTTCTCGAAGGCCAAGCTATAGAGCTGAACTGGCGCCGCGAGAACAACTGGAACTTGCGCGCGGAAGACTACTTCAACATGGCTGGAGGAAAAACAGGCGCGTTGATTGCAGCAAGCTGTGAAGTCGGAGGCTTTGCTGGAGGCGCTAAAAAAAGGCAGTTGAAAGCGCTCCGCGTTTACGGAGAAGCCATTGGCTTGGCTTTTCAAATCCAGGATGACGTGCTCAACCTCGTGGGTGAAGAAGAAAAATACAAGAAGGAAATCGGAGGCGACGTTACTGAAGGAAAGCGCTCGCTCGCAAGCATTCGCGCTCTAGAAAAACTCGAAGGCGCAGAAAAAGAAAGGCTTCTCAAACTCCTTTCTTCAAGCACGCGCGACAAGAACGAAATTCTCGAGGCAATAAGCCTGATGAAAAAATCCAGCGCGATAGATTACGCTGCAAACGAAGCAGTCAAGCTCATTGAAAAAGCTAAAAAAGCGCTCGACGCCCTGCCTGCTTCTGAACAGCGCGAAACACTCGTTTCTTTTGCGGACTACTTTATCTCGCGAGAAAGTTAAAAAAAACAGAACGTATTCTTCAGTAATTTTTTTTCTGCGCGCATCTCGCGTTCTTCAGAACGAGTTTTCTTCGCTAAATTCTTCTTCTATCCCACTATTTTTTTTCTTGAAAAACGACGAGAACAGCGATAGCAACCCGCCTTTTTTCTTCTTCGTTTTCGCTTCCTCCACTTGCGGCAAGTGCACGAGGCAGTCGAACTTCGGTGCGCCTGCAATGTTTTTCAATTGAATGCTGAACGAATCACGCGCCAGCCCCTCCCCACGCACTGCGTTGTTAGCTGCCTTCACCCACTCCGGGCTTTCAGCGTTTTTCACGCAACCCACAAGCCTCACGCTCAACCCGCTTGTTCCAGCGAGTTTTTCGACTTGCGCGTTCAAATGGTTTTTCTGCGCGTACGGAGCGCCTGTCAAGACTATCGCTTTGCTTGCCTTGCCCCTCAGCGCTCCTGCAACCACTTCAGCCATGTGCTTTTCCTTAGCAGTGCACACGCCATTCACATCATTATACTCGTACTCCAATGCTTTGCCGTACTCAACTGATATTCCCAGTGCGGCAAACTGCAAATTATTTTTTTTCACTGCGTCAACCAAGTCAATAAGCATTTTCACGCACTCGAGCTTTTTCTCCTTCAAATGCTCTTCCAGCAAATCCCTTCCCTGGCCGTTTATCGGGTTGTACAACTCTATCTTCTCCTGTATTCCGCTCGCAAAATGCTCGAGGCAAACGTGCGTAACCCCCGCGTTCTTGAAAACATCCATGTTCCGAATGAACTCTTTCTTCACGCACGCCGAATCATGAGGCTCTCCGAAGTACGCAACACGCACGCCCTTCAACAACATCGAGTAATCAAGCCGCTTCCTGGCGCTCAACACGCTCTTCCTAAAGCTGTCAACGTCAAGAAACGCATTCGATTTTTCAAGCGCACCCACATCATCCATTTTTTCACTCCGAAAATAAAATAATTTCAACAGCCTTCCATTCAAAAAACATTTTCTGCTCCAACTCGCTCGAAAGCATTTGATTCTTCATCCATCTTTTTTTACAATCTTTTCATCCCGCTCCATTCATTCTTTCGCTTCACCATTTTTTTCAATATGCTTTCGTATCTTTTCGCTTAACATTAAAATTTGTTCGTTCGACAGGTTGAACACGCGCTCTTCTTGAAGCGCGCCAGTTTCACTGCATTCTTTCAAGCGCGCCTTCAATTCTCCCCGTTCTACTCCTAAAACGCCTGCGGAATCAACGAGCGCGTTCGCAACCTTCTTTTTCTTGTGCTGGAACAGCGCGAGAACGATTTTCTTGTCAAACTCTCCCAGGCGCGCTTTCTTCCTCTCCAGCATTATCACTGCAGAATCAACTTTCGGAACAGGGTTGAACGAGTTCCTTGAAACCCTCTCCAGCTTTTCAACTTTAAACTGCACCTGCGTTGTTACAGACAGCCTCGCCCTGTTCCGTTCCCCTGGCTGTGCGAGCATCCTGTCAACAAACTCTTTCTGCAAACACAACACTGCGCGCTCGAACTCCACGTCAAGCAGCTTGAACAGCAACGGGCTTGAAATAGAGTAAGGCACATTAGAAACAACCACATCGAAACCCTTTAGCTCTTCACCGCTCATTTCCAGAAAATCAGCGTGAATTATTTCAACATTCTTGAATTGCTTCAGCCTCTCGCGCAGTTCAGGAATAAGTTTTCCGTCTTTCTCCACTGCAACAAGCTTCCCTGCTTTTTCCGCGAGTTTTTCAGTCAAGTTTCCAGTGCCAGCGCCAATCTCTAAAACGCTTTTTCCCTCTACTCGAGCGTGCGCTACTTCTTTTTCTATAATCCTCTCGTCAACCAGAAAGTTTTGCCCCAAGCGTTTGCTGCGCCTCATGAAAATCAGTACCGCCTGTCAAACCTGTCTTCATTGTGCTGCGACGGAGGCCTCGTGAGAATATAGTACTTGCTGTCGCCCTTTATCTCTTCCTCTATCCTGTCAGCAAGCACGTTCGCAGGGTCAGGCATGAGCGCTACGCGCGCGCGAATGTCCGCGAAAGACTCGAACTGCTTTTTTTCTCTTTGAGCGATTATTTCATGCATGTGCTTTTTTCCAATTCCAGGAAACAACTCGAGCTGGTGCAGCCTGATCGTCACTGGACCGCACTTGTTGAAGAAACTCACGAAAAACGCTTCCCGCGAGTTCACAATCTGCTTTACCACTTCCTTCAACTCATTCTTCGCAGAAGAAGTAAGCTCTGAATAGTTCACTCTGCCCTTAATGTGGTCAACCTTCTCGCGGTCCCCTTTGCCGATAAACACTTTGTCGCCAGTCTTCAAGTTCGCGTCCTTCTTAGGAATAGCTTCAAGCAGCGTAAAATGGGTTTCACCTATGAGTTGCACTGCCGGCTCCCTCTGCATATCCGTACTCTTCCCGAGGGGCAAGTAATCCAATACTAAGCCGTGCTCTTCCATGGCTCCCATCGTCATCCACCCTCTTTTCATCCTTCTTCAAATTCCTTTCTTCGCCAATTGCCATTTATCTCCCTTTTACCTGTATTTGCCCACAATTTCAAGAACCTGCTTCGCCTCACTCGCATCAAGCGTAGTCCTCTCTTTCGAAAACAACAAATTAACTTCAACCTCATTCCTCGGCATGACATCCGCAATTTTTGCTGCAACGTCTTCCTTCATCTTCTCCATCTTAAGCAATTCCTTCACGAGCTTAACAGCCTCTTCCTTCTTCAACTTTTTGTTCTTCTTCGCGTAATCAAGCGTAGTCTGCTGCTCAAAACCCAGCTCTCCATCCTTCGCCCTCTTTTCAAGAATGTTCTCGAGTTCAGCTACCGTCGCAGGCTTAGTTCCAACAAGTTCTCTTCCAATCATGTGCAACTCCCCCTTTACTGCAAGTGAACGCTCGGAATAATCAACTGCTTCATTGCGTCGTGGTCGCGAATGCTTATCACGTACGCTTTCCCGCGCGTGCTTAATATAACCCCGCTCCTGCCCCTGTACCTCGGGTGCGGCATTCCAGCATAACCCATCTTCGGCGTTACAGTAACGTTCTCGCCGACCTTAAATTTTTTCAACAATTTGCTCAAGCCAAACCTTCTCTCTGTAACCCTCTTCCTGAGTAGCCTGCTTCTCTTTGAAATTTGCCCTAATGACCGCTTCATTGAAATTCCCTCCCTATTTTATGAGTAACAACTATCTTTTAAGACTACAACTATTTAAAGGCGCGCGAAACCCCTTAAAAGTGGTATATATAAGTTTAATGGTAAAAATTTAAATATTGTCTAAAAAGGTGGTTTGATTGGTTAAAAAACCTGCTTCAGTCGGCGTAGATCCAAAGTTCAAAATAGAAAACATAGTCGCCTCTGCCGCGCTCGGAGTAGAACTCGACTTGTACGCCATAGCGCAAAAAGTCCGCGACGTCGAATACGAGCCGGAACAATTCCCGGGCGCCATCCTGAAATTAAAACACCCGCGCGCCAGCCTCCTGCTCTTCAAAAACGGAAAAATCATCTGCACAGGCTCAAAAAGCGAAGGAGAAGTCAAGCAAGCAATAGAACAGGCTTGCAAACTATTGGGAATAAAAGTAAAGAGAAACAGGTAAAAACAAACTCGCTTTCAACAAGCGAAAAAAACAGAACACGCGCTTACGTTACGTTTTCTTTATTTTTTCTGTTTTCTATTTTTTGTTTGTTGAATGCCAACGCTTTTAAACTCTTTTTCACATAACCAATTTGTCAGCGGTCATAGGAAGAGGGTGACACCTGTTCCCGTTCCGAACACAGAAGTTAAGCCTCTTTACGGTGCTGCCTGTACTGCGTTTGCACGCGGGAACGCGCACTGCTGCTGACACTAATGTTTCCAGTTTTGAATTGTTCTGACTTGTTTTGCTGTTGTTTCGATCGGTCTTAACCTGTTAGTTTCCAGTTTTGAAGTTTAGGAGTTTTGACTTGTTTTGAGTTTTCTATTTTTTGCCGTTTCTAATCTCTCATCTTTTTCGCTAAGGTTTTGCTATCAAGTGTATCATTTCAGGCACGGTCAAAACTTTAACGAGTTTTTGGCTTTTCTTCAGTGCTGTGTCATTCGACCATAATGGCGCGTCGAGAAACAAGCAGAGTGCGATGTACGGCACGTCCTTTTTGTTGTTTTTTAATTCCCGTTGCGCTTTTTCCAAGCATTCTTCATAAAGCTCTTTCGGAGTTATTTTTACGAATGACAAGAGCAGCTCTTTCGTTTCCAAAAACGCATTTTCGTCATCCATTTTTTCAAGAAGCTCGCTCTGGTGTTTTTCGAATTCTTTCAAAAGCCAGTCTGGTGAATACAGTTCAACGTGCGGGGAAATAATTATTTTTCTAACATCAGAGTTTTTCCTTAGGAATGCTGCGAAAAATATGTTCGCGTCTATAACTGCTTTCATAAGCCATGCCTTTTTGCAATTCCTTCCTTCACCTTGCTCGCTATCCTCTCAACATCCTCGTCGGTCATTTTGCTTCCTTCAAGCAGTTTTTCCAGCCTCTTCAATACCCTTAACCGCTTTATTTTCTCTTCCAAAAGCTCTGTTGCAGTCCTCGACCAATTCACATCTGCAAACTGCCCCATTTCCTCCCTGAGTTTTTCAGGTATCGAGAAAGTCACATTCACATTTGCCATAATACCACCACCTTTGAATATTCTTATTGTTAAACAATATTCTTATTAATAGATTAATAAAAAGCTTTCGTTTCTTTGGTTTTTTTTTTTTTTCTAAATTCTATTTTTTCGCCTGCTTCCGCATCCACTCGAAGTATTTCTTGTAGTTTTTCGCCACGTCTTCGTTTTCCACTGTGAATGCGAGCGGTTTCATCTCTTAATGCCCAAGCATTTTCGTTATTGTTCCTTTGAGTTTTCTTATTATCGGGCTTTCTTCTTCTATTATTACAAGCGGCTCTGGTTTTTGGAGGCTTTCAGCGATTTTGCGCGAGCAGTCTGAGCAGTACGTTTTTCCAATGTCTGAAACGTAGTACTCTTCTGTTTTTTTCTCGCAGTTCGAGCACACGCGCGCAGCGAGTTTTCCGCCTCCGAATTTCCTGTAGCAGTCGAGGCACATTACCCTGCCGTCCGGAGTTTTGCGCTTCAGCTTGTCGTCGTAAACCCATTTTTTGCACGATAAGCACTGGTTGTTCATCATGCGCTTGTGCTCGTCATCATAACAATTTTCGCACAGCGTTTTTCCCAGCTTTCTGTTCGTTTCATTCTCGCGCAAGCGCTTGTAGCAGTTAGTACAAATTTGTGAAAACTCTCTTCTCTCGCTCGTCCTGATGTTGTAGCACAGCGAGCACATTTGGTAGCCTGCGTAAATGCCTTCCTCCCACGATTGAACGATGCTTCCGCAACGCAGGCAGTAATTCACCATAAGCTCACGTTATCCCAATAGTTTCGCAGTTGAGTCGGCTGTTGCCGATTGAGTCGACTGCTCGGCAACACTTGTTCGTGTTGCCGACTGCTCGACAATGTTTTTTACATTGTCGATAGTTTTGACTCGCCTTGACTGGTTCAAATTGGTTGTTTTGCGAATTTTCGTGTTCTGGTTTTATAGCGTTCGCAAGTTATTTAAAACTCTTTAACTCAATCTCTTGCAGGTGATATTCTCATGGCTGAAGAAGAAAAAACTGTTGTTGAAGGCCAGCCTCAAGGCGAGGAAATAACTGAAGAACTCGAGGAAAAGCTTCCATTCCCAACAGCGCGAGTAGTCCGCATTATCAAGGAAAACTTTCAGAAAGAGCACCAGTTGAAAAGCGAAGTGAAAATTGCTGCGAACGAACTGCTTGGAGCGATTTTAAGGGACATATCGCAGGCAATGGACAAGGAAGAATTCTACACTATCTCGATAGAGCATTTCAACAAGGCAGCGAAAAAATACAAGACTGTAGACTTGCAGAAAAAGAAAATCGAGCGCATAAAAAAAATGCTTGAAAAGCAAAAAATAGAGCTTGAGGAAGTAGTAATGCAGATCGAGGCTGAAGAATTCTAATTTTTTTTACGCCTCTCTCTTTCTATTTTTTTTATTCTTTTATTTTCATCAAGTAAGCTATTACCAGCAAGTCTACTGCTGCGCCTGCAAGCAATGCTTCTATCCTCTGAAATTGCATGCCGATTCCTGCAAAGTATCCTACTGTTTCTATTGCAAAAACAGACGCGAGCAAAACTATTTTCGCAACGCGCAGCGTGTTCAAAAGGCAAAGCCAAAACCCGAGAGCAACCAATGCAACGTTGAGCAAAGCAACTGCAGCAAACGTGCTCGAGTCAAACTGCCTCATCGCGTAAAACAACGCCATGTTTGCTGCAAGCAGAAGCACTAAGAAAGAGAAAATCCTCAGCGTGAAGTGGTCGTGGTGCATCGAAGAATCCAAGCCATGCTCTACCGTCTTGATTTCCTTCTCTATTTTTTTCTCGAAAAAAACAATTTGCGGAATCGCGCCTTCCACTTTCCCGTTTTTTTCCGAGTCTCTTCTTTTTTTCATCGTTAAACACATTCGCCCGCAGAAGTTAAAAACTTATTTCAAGCAACACTACTCAAGTGTTTTTTCATGGTGTTGAATTTCGGACCTGCAGGCATTCCTCTTGATTGCCCCCAGCGTTCTACTCTCGAAGGCGTGCGCTACAGCGCGAAAATCGGCTTGCGCGCAATGGAGTGCGAGTTCGTGCGCGGAGTGCGCATGAGCGAAGCAGAAGCCCGCATCGTAGGAGCAGAAGCTGCAAGGCTCGGCGTCTCGCTTTCCGCGCACGCTCCCTACTACATCAACTGTTGCCCGACTGACAAGAGCAAGGAAGCAACAGCTGAACGCAACCTGCTTGCAACAGCAAAAATCGCGAGCGCACTCGGAGTGAAAACAATCGTCTTCCACCCTGGCTACAGAATGGGCAGAGATTCCCCAACGTGCTTGAAGCAAGCGAAAGTTTTGCTCGAGCAAGTGCTTGAAAAAATGCGCGAACTGAAAATCAAAAGCGTTCTGCTTGGCTTGGAGACTGTTGGAAAACACGCGCAGTTCGGCAACCTCTCTGAAAACTGCGAGTTAAGCAAAGCGCTCGGAGAGGAAAACACTGTTCCAGTAGTTGACTTTGCGCACGTTCACGCGACGCGCGAAGGCGGGTTGAAGACAAAAAACGACTTCAAGAAAATATTCGATGAATTAGAACGCTCTTTTTCCTCTTCTTACGTGAAGCGTTTCCACTCCCATTTTTCAGAAATAGAGTTTTCAGAAAAAGGAGAACGCTACCACTTGCCGTTGCACTCTAAAGACTCGCCTCCAATAACCCCTCTCTTGCAAGTGATAAAAGAAAACAACTACGCTGGAACAATAATATGCGAAACTCCTGAACTCGAAAGAGACGCGCTGAAAATGCAGGAAGAATGGAAGAGAATGTGATTTTCTTCATCTCGCGCCTATCCCTCTTATTTCCAACTCGCTTGCAATCGCTTCTGCAACTATCTTCTTTCCATCCTCGCCATCCCATTGCCTCAATGCTCTCTGAATCGCGTTCGTCATTGCTTTTCCTTCAGGATTTGCAAGCGCCTTCTTCCACTGCGCCGTCGTGTTCGCGCGCTCGAGCAGCGTTTCCACAACGTCCCTCAAAACTTCCACGCCGAGCTTTACGTTGAACACGAGTTCCGCCACTTCACGCACTCCATCCACCATTTCAACTTCAGCACGCTCGCGAGCGGTCAGCCTTCCTACTTCAACTTCTAACGCTATTTCAAGCGCTTGTTCTAACAAGCTATTCACCCGTTCTTCACGGCCTGAATACAATACTGCCACAACGCGTTCAAGCATATTGCACGCTTCATCATACTGCCTCATCATTCTCAAGACGTTCGCAGCCCTTTCAGATAATGTGAAATGATTTGCTTCGCGTTTTTTTGTCTTTGCATCCCCTCTTTTTTTCGCTGGCTTTGCTCTTGCAGCTGTTTGTTTCGCGCTTCTCTTTTGCGCAGTTGCAGACGCGCGCGCACTTTCATGCTGCCTCGTGGTAATTGCTTCTCTAGAAAAAGCTGTTCGTGAACCTGTTCTGCTTTGCTGTCCTGTTGTTCTAGTTGCTTGCTTCATTTCTTCCCCCTTCTCTCGTTTGCTCAAAAGCAGTTTACGCTTATCTTTTTCTCGCTATTTAACCGTTTGCGTTAATTGCTGCAATGCGAGGGAGCAGCTAAACACTTACCATTTTCAGCATGCTTTGCCGTTTCCGTTTGCAGCGTCCCTCGCGGCAATAAACCATTCAGTGAATTGTTGCTGGAATCGTTCGTATTCTCTGAGTGTCGAGCGCCAATGCCTTTTCGGAACAATGTTTTCAACGCGAATGTTATGCAGGTTCAGTGCAGTAGAACGCGTAGTTTTTCCATCGTGAGCTATCGTGAATCTTCTCTGCATTCCTCTCCCCGTTGTCTTCACGTACTTCGCAGCTATTTTCGGCCTGAATCCGTTTATAACGTAAAACTCAAAACTTCCCCCGCCAGTCTGCCCTGGCATGAGCAGGCTCCTGCCTCGTTTTATCACGAGGCGCGGGAACGCTGCCTTAAGCTGTTCAAGCACGTCCCTGCCGAGCCGCACTTCCACTTCTATCCTGTCCCTGCAGAACAAGTGGTTAGGGTGCGTGTAAATCATTGCAATGTTCGTAGCCCCTGCTTCAGGCAGTCCCTCCAAATACCTTTGGTCGAGAATTATCCTCGGAGGCATTACTACCACTGGCGTGGCTACAGGCTTTGGCTTTATCTCTTCAAGCAATTCATGCAGTTTTCTCTTCGGAAGGCCTTGCATCAGCAATATCTGTTTTTGTTCTTCAAAAACTTCCGAGTCAAGCCTCCACGCGACCCACAATAAATAACGCGCGGTCGCGACGAGTTTCCTCTCGCGCTTCTGGCCGGTCACAAAATCAAGCGTTTCCAAATTGTCCGCAGTGTCCTCAAACTTTACAGCCAACGCTCTCAAGTCGCCTGAAGAAAACAAGCGGGCGTAGTACACGCGGTCTTTCTCCGCGCTCATTACAGGCGCGTCCTGCAACTCGTCATAGCCATTGCACCCTGGCGCAACCCACTTCCCGCCATCCCACTTGTGCATTTTCCCGTACTTGTCTTTCATCTTTCTGTAACTCGGGTGAGTCGCGTCAATCCACTCTCTCCCGCTCCACTTAGGCTTTGTGAGCAACGCCACCCTGCGCGCTATCTTCGAGCCGAAGAGCCTGCTCAACTGGAAGAACGACGACTTGTTCACTCCATGTTCATCCTTCGCTTCTATAGTGTCATGCTCCAATGCAACGCAAATCGAGTCAGACGAGCCGCCTTTCTTCGCTATCTTGAGCGCGACTCGCTCGCAGTGGCGCAAGTAATCCTCGCCACTATCCCGCGTTTCGCCCTCGTGAATTTTTCTTGCGAACTTCCACGCTCTGATTATCTTCTCAATGTTTTCAGGAGTAGGCTCTTCAGCACGCTTGAACATGCCCAGTTGTCGCCAATCCTTGTTTGCCCGCGTGTAAGCAGCAATAATGCTCCTCAACTTGCTCCTCTGCCTTTGCCTTCTCTCAGGAACAGTCAACCTACGCCTCATCACGCTTTCAGTGAGCACAAGCTCGCGCGTTACCTCTCCAGTTCCCCCCAAGCCTGCAACAGAAAATTGCAACTGCCCTGGTGGCTTACCCCTCCCTACTCGTGTAGTTGTAGTAATTCTCCCTCGACCTCCATATCCCTAGTTGTATGCAATTTGTTTACTGAAAACCCCTATTTAACCGTTTGCCTGAGCGCTCGGCTACGAACCGCTCCTTCGCAAATGAAGAAAAAAAAAGAAATAAAAAATAAGAAAGAAAAATCGTTTTATTCCGGCATTATTTCCGGCCGCTCGTCCGTAGCCAAGTTGGTGTACGTGTTCACCTTGAAATCATACTCCAGGTATTTTACTATCCATTCGTTCAGCATCATGTTTCTCTTCTTGAACGCGAGAATGTGAAACCACTGCACTATCGTGCAAACACCTGCGATCACGCTCAGCACCATCAGCACGATGGCAAGCGGAATTGCGTACACGAACCGCACCAGCAACTCCTTCCTGCTCGCCTGCTCCTTGCTCTTTATACTCGCAGAAACCGTGTTCATCAAACACCACCCCTGCTTTCTTCTTCGGATAACGAATTTAAATTATTTTTCATTCAAACGTTTTTCTGCGCGTTCAAGCCAGGTGCATTGTTTTTCGCGTGTTTTAAATCTTTTTTCGTTCAAACAAGCTTTCGTGGTGAAATTGGCGCGCGAGCGAGTTTTGGCATCGTTGTTCTTTTTTCTTGTTTTTGCCGCGAGCGCGTCCGCCCAGTGCCTCCAGCAATGCGAAGACGAGCGCGCAAAATGCGTTGACTCCTCCCCGCTCGGCTTGTCTTACTCGAATTTTTCCAGCGCGCTTTCAACTCAAGCGCTCGACTCTCCAAACTTCATCAGCCTCGAGAATACAAAGCTTTGCTCGAAGATGGCGTGCAGCGACGCGCGCGACTCGTGCGTAGGCTGGGCGGTAAACTTTGCTTTCAAATCATGCGTTGAAAACTGTGAAAAAACAAGCTGCAATTCCACTGCGCCCTGCACTCTGTTAATGCGCGAGAAGCTCTCCCAATGCAGCAACACGTATCTCTCCTGCTGCCAAGAATCAACTTCGACAAAATGCGCTCCATTATTCGTGCAGTGCAAGCAAGCGTGCCCTCCTGAAACATTCGCGTCAAACCAAACGTGCTCAAACTCGTGCCCATCAGGAGAATCGCAAAAACCATTTCCAGACTGTTCATGCGTTTCGCCTCCATCAGCAACAATCTGCACTTTTGAAGGCAAGGCGGAATCAAAGAAAAGCACTGAGCCAGAATGGAACGACGCTTCACCGAACAGCCTTCTCGCGCGAGGCGATTCAATACGCACGAGCATTGGAACTGCGGCAATCGGCTTTGAAAACTCTTGCTCAGGAAAATTCGCGGCATTGAAACAAAACTCTTCAATCACCGTGTGGGATTATTACTCCGAATCCAGCGATTTGAAAAACCAAGTAATCCTCATTTCAAGCGGAACAGCCCGCGTTGTCTCATCAAGCGACTTCCTCGTGCACGCCCGCGCGCACACCGGCTGGTTTTCAATCAAGGCATCACCTGAAAGCGATTATGTTGTTGAAGTTTTCTCTGGATCTGCGCGCATCAGGGCAATAAAAGGAAGCGTAGCTGTAAGCAAACCTGACGGAGAGCAAACAACGCTTGAAGCTGGAAGCGAAGCGCTCGCATGGCAAACGAAAAACACTTCTGTAAGCGCGTTCAACGTTGAAGAAGAACTCGAAGCATGGCGCGCTAAAAAACAAGGCAAAACAAGCTGGCTCGCGTACGCAGGAATAATCCTCCTCGCGTGCATCGCCATCGCGGCATACTACTTCCACGCGAAAAAGAAAAAACAAGAAGACGCGTATTAAACCGTTTCGACTTGTTTTGAATTGTTAGTTTTCAGTTTTGGAGTTTAGGAGTTTTGTAGTTTTGCAGTTGTTTCTATTCTATGGTTTCGGAGTTTTGCAGTTTCGAGTTGAGTCGACTGTTGCCGACACGGTCAACTGCTGTTGACTTGCCGGCATTTCGGCCGCAGTCAAAATCGTCGACTGCTCGACAACGCAAGCGTTGTCGATGGTTTTGGATTTTTTGTTTGCGTGCCTGTTCTTGTCGCGTGCGTTCCAGTTTCTGTTTTTCGTTTTTTCGCGTGTTGCTTGCCGTTGAAGCAAGGAAGACTCTTTTTAATTGTTGCCTGCGCATTATTTTTTTCATGTTGTGGCAGGTGAAGTACGCCCCGCGCTCTGCAAGCGAAGTCGTTGGAAACGCTGATTCCGTCTCGCTCGTGCGCACGTGGGCTATCGACTGGGGCAGGGGCGTTAAGGGGAAACCGCTCTTGCTTCACGGCCCGCCTGGAACAGGCAAGACTGCCCTGGCACATGCTATTGCCCTTGAAATGGGCTGGGAGCTGCTTGAAACGAACGCGAGCAACATCCGCACGAAAGCGGAAGTAGAGCGCGTCGCAGGCGCTGCAAGCTCGATGGCAGGCTTGTTCGGCGGGCTGAAGCTCGTGTTAATAGACGAAGCAGACGGCCTGCAGTCAGCAGACCGCGGAGGCACCTCGGCAGTGCTTGAAATAATTCAAAACTCCGTGCAGCCTGTAATCCTCACTGCCAACGGCTTGTACGACAAAAGCCTCTCGACAATACGCTTCAACTGCACGCAAGTGGAATTCCGGAAAATAAACTCGCGCGCCATAAGCAAGTTTTTGAAAAACGTGGCTTTGCAGGAAAAGCTTCCAGCCAGCGACGCGCTGCTCGAATCAATTTCAAGCAACAGCAACGGAGACCTGCGCAGCGCTTTGAACGACTTGCAGGCTTCACACAACTCCGCAGAATCCGCTGCCGTAGGCTCGCGCGACAGGGAAAAAAACATTTTCAACGCTTTGCGAACACTATTCAAAACAATGAACTACGAAGAAGCGCGCGCGACATCCTTCGACTTGGACGTTGACCACGACATGTTCAAAAAATGGATTGAAGAAAACATTCCGCTCGAGTACGACGACGCAAGCGAAGTCGCGCAGGCATTCGACCGTCTCTCGCGCGCGGACGTTTTCGACGGCAGGATTTCAAACCGCCAGTACTGGGGCTTCCTGCGTTATTCAAACGACTTGATGACTGCCGGAGTCGCAACGTCTAAAAAACAGCCTTACCACAAGTTCGTCAAATACGAGTTCCCGAAAATAATCCGCACGCTCTCAGCAGCAAAAGCAAAAAATGCGGCAATGAAAAAAATATTCTCGAAAATCGCGTGCAAGCTCCACGTTTCAACCCGCGACGCGCGAATGTTCCTGCCCACAATCTCCTCGCTCGCAGCAAAAAACGGGCACGAAACGCTCGCAAGCCACTTCGAATTCAACGAAGACGAGGCAAGCTTGCTGTTCGAAAAAGAAAAAAAGAAAAAAGAAACAAGCAAAACAAAAGAAAAAACGAACAGCAAAAAAACTGTTGCTGAGAAAAAATAAAAAACAAGAAACAAGCAGAAAAAGCGAACAGCAAAAACTGCAGCCAGCAGAAAATAAAAAAAGAAGAAAACAGAACACGTCAAAAAGTCTTCAATCAGTTCGAAATTATTGTTTTTCTTCTGCGTGAGGTGCGTGTAGCATGGTTGTAGTTTCAGACGGGTTGCGTCCAAGGCCTGCTGTTGTTGACGCCGTCGTGTTCAATGGCGAGAATGAAGTTTTGCTAGTGAAGCGCGGCACAGAGCCGTTCAAAGGCTGGTGGGCGATTCCCGGCGGTTTCATGGAGTTCAACGAAACCGCAGAACAGGCAGTAGCGCGCGAAGTGAAAGAAGAAACGGGGCTGGACGTAAAAGTGAAGCGCCTTCTCGGAGTTTATTCTTCTCCTGAACGCGACGTCACGCGGCAGACCGTGGCATGTGTCTTCATCTGTGAACCCATTGGCGGAACGCTGAAAGGAGGCGACGACGCTGTAGAAGCAAAATGGTTCTCCTTGGAAAAACTCCCGCCACTGGGCTTCGACCACCCTGCGATAATCAAGAATGCTCTCGAAAAAATTCGAAAATAACATTTTTTCCAAGAAAAAACCGCATTTATTTTTTCGACGGAGTTCAGTCGAGTGCTGGAAAAAAGCAGTGAATAAAACTGCTTTCCTTTTTTTGAAGCGCGCTCGCAGTTTTTTCCGCGTTTCAAGCGCTCTTGCACCTTCCCTTATTTTTTTCACCTCTGAAGCTGGCAAGCTTTATATACCTCAATTTTTCAGTGTATGCTTCCTGAAGTCGAATCGCATCTGTGGGTTTGTGTGAACGATGCGCCCGCTTGCCTGCTGTTTTGCGGCATGCAAGCGCCGCGTCGTTCTTTAGAGGTGGAGTTCATGGCAGTATTGCACAGGCTAGACGTAGAAAGGCTCATTCGCAAGGCTGGAGCGCAGCGCGTAAGCGAAGACGCCGGGGAAAAGTTGACTGAATTCCTGGAAGACAAGGCAATCGAAATAATCGAGAAAGCAATGACTATCGCCCGCCACGCGCGCGGGAGGAAAGCGAAAAAACTGAAGCTTACTGCTGAAGACATTCTCCTCGCGGCGAGCTGAAGGCAGGAAAAAAACTAAATAGCTAGAGAAAAACTAAAGCGAACGGTTGAAGATTTTTTTCGCAGCAAGCTGAAAAATCTGATTTTCCTTTTTTTGCGTGCGAGGAGGCTGGTTGCCTGCTGTTTTTTTGTTTGTGCATGCGTGAAAACCGGTTGTCTGCGGCTTTTTTTTGTTTTTTTGCGCGCGTGAAAACCAGCTGTCGGCTGTTTTTTTCTTTTTTTGCAGCGAGCTAACTTTTTTTAATCTCTTTCTCTATTTCTTTTTCGTGTTTCTAATGGCTGGCGAGGTTGAAGTCAAGGGCGGTGCGGATGGAGCGCGCAAGGTCGGCGCATCCCCTAAGACTCGCGACGTTTCCTTCCGCGAGTTGAAAATGAAGTCAATTCTCAAAACCGTCCAGTCTGACTCTGAGTTGCCCGGCGCTTTGCTCATCGCCGGCGGCGCGTTCTTTCTTTTGCTCGTGTTCAAGTTTTTCGCGTGGTGGCTTATTCCACTCTTGCTGCTTCCAGTAGGCATGTTTGCGTACAAGAACAAGCCGCTCGGATTGATTTTTTCAGGGTTCCTCGCGTTCCCAGGAATCGTCTACCAGTCCCCAGTGCTCGGCTGGCTTTACCTCCTCGTGCTCACCATCATGCTCATTGAAGCGTGGACTTACTGGTACATCATCGCCATCCTCGAAATCCTCGTGCTCGCTCCCTTCGCGCCCGCGCCTTTGAATTTCCTCGGAGGAATAGTCATTCCAGTAATCTCTTTGTCCGCGCTCGTGCTCGGCTCGCGGCGTTCACTATTCATGGTAATCCCATGCGTTTTCACAATCCTGCTCTTATCCTCTTTATGGGGAGTGCAGAACGGGGCGTTCATGCCGCTCAAAATAGAAGGCTACCAAACGGAAGAAGTGAAATTCCTGTTCAACAACTTTGACCCTCCTGGCTTGCTTGAAATGAAAGACGAAGCATCAAGAGCAGTCGGCAGCATGATGTCAGGAGAAAACATCCGCAACCTCAACACTGCAATAGGCGTTTCCTTCAATCACATGTTCACAATATTGTTCGGAGACTCAGGGTTCATTCAAGTAATCTACTGGGCTATCGCAGTCTTCGCCATTGGTTTTATTCCCGGCATAATAAAAAACAAGTACGAGCAGACTATCGCTTCATTGTCGCTATGGATTCTTCCAGCAGGCTACTACCTATCAGCAATAATTTCAGGCGCTTACTTCGACCCGTCAATAATTGTTTTCGTGCTGACCGCCAACACTTCAGTCGCAGTGCTCGAGCACTACAAGATATACATTGCCGGCGAGTCGAAATTCAAGGCTTCAGAACGCGCGAAAAAATTCGGAAAATTCGGAGTGCAAGACTTGAGCACTTCAGCAGGAAACGAAACGCTCGACTCCATCGGAGGCTATGAAAGCGTGAAAAAAGAACTGAACGAAACAATCGTCTGGCCTCTCCAGCAAAAAGAACTCGCAGTCGCATACGGAATAAGCCCGCCGCACGGCGTGCTCTTGTTCGGGCCGCCCGGCACGGGAAAAACTTTGCTCATGCGCGCACTCTCAAAAGAACTCGGAATGGGCTTCTACTACGTCAAATGCTCTGAACTGCTGTCTCAATGGTACGGTGAAAGCCTGCCGTACTCCGAAAAATTGTTCGTGAAAGATTCAGAGGGAAAAATAAGATTGTGCGAGATCGGAAAAATAGTTGAAGAAAAACAAAACGTCCGCGTTTTGAGCTTCGACTCAAGCGGCAAAACAACTTTCTCTGAAATAAAAGACTGGATAAAACACAAAAACACTTCCAAAATCTACGAAGTCAAGACGCGAACTGGAAGAAGAATACGCGTCACAGACTACCACTCTTTGTTTGCGTTGAACGGAACGCGGATAGAAAGCGTTCCAACTTCAAAACTCGTGCCGGGCTCGTCTTACATAACAATTCCAAGCAAGTCAAGCTTTTCACCAGAGCCTGTCAGGCAAATAAACTTTCTCGATGCTTTAAGAGAAGATGATTACGGCCTGCGAGTCAAGAACGCGAGCGAGTACTTGAAGCAAGCGATTGCAAAGCTGGGAAGCGAAAAAGTCGCTGAATTGCTGGAATGCAAAGAAGATTATTTACACTGCGTTATACGCAGAAAAATTGGCGTGCGCGCAAAACTATTCTTGAAAGCAATGGAAGCAGCTTTGATTGCTTTTGACAAACGCGATATTCTAATCGGGCGCGGAGGCAAGGCATTGCCCGGAATCATCCAGCTCGACGAGAAGCTTTCCACTTTCATGGGGCTGTGGACTGCGGAAGGAAGCTACAACAGAGAAAACGTCGTGCGCATAAGCACTTCGCAAAGCGAGATTGAAAAAATTTCAGGGCTTTGCCGAGAATTGTTCGGAAAAATCACGGTCTATGAAAAGAAGGGCAGCTTGGGGCGGGACATTTACGTCTGTTCAAGGCCGCTTTACGTTTTATTCAAGCACGTTCTAGGCTTGAACGACGGCGCTTCAAACAAAAAATTCCCAGAACTCGCATTCAGCCTGAGCAAAAACAACCTTGCAGCAATGCTTAGAGGCTACTTCAGCGGGGATGGCAGCGTGTACGAAAACCAGAAAGGCGTTGCAATGGTTGAAGCAAGCACTGTCAGTACAGAGCTTGCAAGCCAAATTCTATACCTTCTTCTCTACTTTGGAATAGTCGGAACTGTTTACGATAAAGTTGAATCGAACGCAGCAAAGCTTCACCGCGTCTACTTAACTGGAGGAAGGCTTCTCGAAAAATTCAAAAGCATTGGATTCTTGGACGAAAAAAGAAACAACCGGCTCGCGAACGCGCTCGCAAACGTTTCATGGAGCAGGACGGAACAGATTCCAATAAATGGCAGCCTGAAAACAATTATCGAGCAGCGCCTTCCGAAATGTAGCAATTCCTCCACCATAAGCAAAAATATTCTCGGAAGCGCTGGAATCGAAGAAGAACTTGAATTCATGGATTTTGTGGAAAACGACGTGTACCTCGACAGGGTGGAAGAAATAAAGCAAGTTGAAGACGAAGAATTCGTTTACGACGTTTCAGTCGACCCATGCCAGAATTTCGTCGCAGGCTTCGGCGGAATCTTCGCGCACAACAGTGAAAGGAATTTGACTGAATTGTTCCAAATCGCGCGCAGGCAAGCGCCGTGCATAACCGGCGATACTCTGATCACTTTGGAAGGCGGAAGGGAATTGACTGCAAAAGAGCTTTTCGAAAAAAAACTCGCAGGCGAAAAAGTTTGGTCAATGGACGAAAAGTTTCACGTTGTTCCAAAAAAAATCATTGCAATGCAGAAAAAACCGCCCGAGCAATTAGTGCGCGTTGTTACGAGCCGAGGCGAAATCCGTTGCACGCCAGACCACTTGTTTCCAACTCTTCAAGACGGCGAGTTGAAGTGGATGCCTGCTGCTGAGATAAGCGGGCAATACGTGGCGACTCCTAGAATTCTGCGCATTCCCGATCGTTCTTTTTCACCGTTGGAATTCCTGCCGAAAGAAACAGAGCTAAGCGGCTTGACTGTGGAATGGGCTGGAGAACAAATTCGAAAAGCTGGAATAAAACAAGCTGAGCAAAAACTGTCGCTGTCTCAAGGCTTGCTTCAAAGCCGGCTTTCCCGTGCAAGAAGAGGCTTATCCGACCTTTTCCTCAGCATTGAAATGCTTGAAAAACTCTTTGGAGTCCCGCGCGAGTTAATTCAAGCCGACAAAGCAGTGTTGTGGTCGCGCGGTTGGGGCTGCAGCGTTTCAAACCCAGTGCGCTTGCCTAAAGAAATCGACGAAGACATTATGTACTTATGCGGGTTGCTGTGGTCTGACGGAACACACAACAAGCGAACATGGAAGTTTTGCGGAGACGACCCGCACCTTCACAAGCGAGTTAAAGAAATAGTTGAAGCCAAATTTGGAACAAGTGTTTCCACATACGATTACAGCAAGACGTGCAGAACAACCGCGTTCTCTTCAGTTGTTTTAGTAAAGCTTCTTTCAGCAATTCAAGCTCGAGTGCTCGAAATGCCTGAACGCCTGCTCGCCCCTTGGCTGCGCGGAGTTTTCGACGGAGACGGCCACATTGTTCCAGATGCTTCGAGAATTTCAGTCGGAGTTACGAAAAAAGGAAACAGAATAATACTTCAAAAAGCGTTATTGCGCATCGGCATTCCTACGACGAGCACCAAAAGCGCCAGCATAGAATTAACTTCACTCTCTCAAGTGTCAACTTACTTAGCTAAAGTCGGTTTCGAGCACCCGCTTAAAGTATCCCGTTCGGCAAACTTTGCCCAGCCTGCGCGAAGCGACAGCAAGTCCCGCTTCGATGTTGTCCCAGTAGGAAAGCTCTTGACTAAAGCACGAAGCTCAGCATGCATTCCAACGCAGAAAATGAATTATTCCCACTCTGTAATTTACGGCTGGGAAAATTACAATGCGCTGCCTTCGCGCGAACGCTTGGCTGAAACGCACGCGTTCCTCTCGCAGCATTCAAGTTCAGAAGCAGTGCAGCAACTGCAGCTGCTTGCAAACTCCCAAGTTTTCTGGTCGAAAGTCGAGAGAGTGGAATTATTGAATGAGAAAGAAGACGTTTACGACCTTCAAATAGAAGAAACGTACAATTTCATGGCGAACGACTTATTCGTCCACAACTGCATTCTCTTCTTCGATGAAATAGATTCCATCGGCAAAAAGAGGGAAAGCTATTCCGCTGACGACGTCGCCCCGCGCTTGATGAGCTTGTTCCTGCAAGAACTCGACGGCTTCAAAGACCAGAAGAACGTCATCGTGATCGGAGCGACGAACATTCCGAACAAGCTTGACCACGCGCTCATGCGCCCCGGCAGGTTCGACAAAATAATTTACATGTCTTTGCCGGACAAGGACAGCAGAAAACAAATTTTCAAAGTGCACTCGAAAAAACTTCCTTTAAGCGAAGACGTTGACTTCGCCAAGCTCGCTGAAATAAGCGAGCGCTACTCCGGAGCAGACTTGGCGAACGTGTGCACTGAAGCAGCGCGCCTCGCAGCAGAACAAGCAGTAGCAGCAAAAAAAGTAATGCCAGTCACAATGGCGCACTTCAGGCGCGTTCTTGACGCCATTCGTCCCAGCGTCTCGCTCGAAAAACTTGAAGAGTACGACCAGTTCAAAATGGACTTCGAGCGCAGAGTCGGCGAGCCCAAGAAAGAAGAAAAGGAAGACGCGGTAACATGGGACAACGTAGTCGGCCTCGACGACGTCCGCAAAGCATTGATTGAAGCAATAGAACTCCCATTGCTTCACGAAGACTTGATCAAGCAATACAAGATAAAACCCAGCAAAGGACTGCTGTTGTTCGGCCCGCCGGGATGCGGAAAAACGCTCATAGTAAAAGCAGCTGCAAACGAATTGAAAGCATCATTCCTCACGATAAGCGGGGCGAGCATGCTAAAGCGCGGGTACGAAAACGCTGTTGGAGTAATAAAAGAAACGTTCAACCGCGCCCGCGAACGCGCGCCGGCACTCATCTTCATAGACGAAATAGAATCGATCGCTCCCTCGCGCGACTTGTACTCAAACAAAGTAGTGGAAGACATTGTAACCCAAATGCTCACAGAACTCGACGGCGTGAAAGAATTGAAAAACGTAATGCTCATCGGCGCGACAAACAAGCCTAAAATGATTGACTCCGCGCTCATGCGCCCAGGCAGGCTCGACAAAATAGTGTTCATCCCCCCACCCTCCCCGGAATCACGCGCTGCAATATTCAAAGTAAACCTCGAAGGCATTCCGCTCGAAGCAGACGTCAACTTCATTGAACTCGCGAAAAACACTGAAGGCTTCACAGGTGCAGACATAGCATCAATCTGCCAAGAAGCAAAAATGACACTCGTGCGCAAACGCATCCACGCGAAAGAACAAACAGAACCAAAACTCGACCACGCGACACTCGCCAGCATAGCAAGCAAACGCCGCCCGTCCATCACAGTAGACCAACTAAAAGAATACCTCTCATTCCTCAAGCAATACGGCGAAAGAAAATAAAACAAGCTGCAACAGCAAGCAATCCAAAACCCCAATCAAAACTACTTGAAACTACTGCAGAACACTTCTCGCTCGCGCATTTATTATAACTAAACTTTTGCAAAATTTTGAACGTCATAAAAAACAACACGCATGCGAAATTAACGTCGTAATCGTTCGGGAAAACTTTTCGTTTTCGGGAGGGTTGTTTACGTCGGAGAACGTGTTTTGCCGTTCAAATGCGGGAAAACACTGGTTTCGACGTGACGAGCAGGGATAACGCAAAAATTCTGTTAGGAAATTACGACGTAGATTTTTGCGTGATGGACGGACTATCGACGTAAGAAAAAAATGCAAAACTTTAGTTATAACTACAATTAGACACAACAAATCAAACTCGCCCGTTGTGTTGTCCCTTATTAATGTTATCTCGATAATTGGAGTTCATGCGTCACCTCGAAGTTTCTCGTGAAATGCTTGGAGTGGCGTCCTGAGGTGTCCGTTCTCTAGGCTCATGTGAGGTCTTTTTTCATTGTAGAATTTCACTGCCTCTTTGAGGCTTGCCTTCCATTTCAGCAAGCCTCTCATGGTAAGCACCAGTCGCTCAAGCTTTCCGTTTGACTGCGGGTGCTTTACTCTTGCCATAATGTG
>JACRGF010000038.1 GCA_016212395.1 Microcaldota archaeon | reverse complement strand
TCATAATCAGAGCCCCCACGCGTACAATAATTGTAGTACGAGGATAAATCTAAGAATATGAAAAAGACTAGGATAAATGATAAAATGATTTTCAATAGAAACCAAAACTTCATTTAATCAGCCCACTTTTTCTCTTTGACAAGTTTAGGTTTTTTCATCTTATGCAAACTGCCACTCGCTAAAGCAGGCAGCATCTTGGAAAGAGGTGCTTTTACATCCTCGTGGTTTGAGTGAGATTGTTGTTCACTACGGCAAACAGACTGCAAGCTGAGAAAGTCAATAAAAATTTTGTCAATAAATTTATTGACATTCTTTACAATTCGCCGACTCTGCGCTTCTTCTTTCTCTTCATGCGCTTCATTCTCTTCTTTTTCCATTTCCAGCGCATTCTGCCTTTCTTTTTCCACATTCTAGGACGCTTTCCCAAAAAAATCCACTCCTAAAAAAAATTGTTTCAGCATTACAGCATTTCAACGATTTCCTTTGCCTTGCCGACATACGTTTTTTCGTCAAGCAACTCCTGCAATTCTTTACCCTTAAACAATTTATTTACCTTACTGTTTTCGCTGATAACCGTTTTAAGCGTTTTCTTTTTCTCGAACGCTTCCATGTTGATGGTGCGCATCAACTCGTGCGCTTCCTGCCTGCCCAAACCCTTTCCAACCAAGGCAATCATAATGCGCTCGCTTAAAATAGCGCCACCGCCGGACTTCAAATTGCGCTCGATGTTCTCAGGGAAAAACTCAAGCCCTTCAAGAATTTTAATGACTTCAGAAAGCATGTAATCAGTTACAATGAAACTCTCGGGAATAATGAAACGCTCGTTCGCAGAATTAGTTAAATCTCTTTCATGCTCCAACGCAATGTTTTCCAAGGCAGTCTGCACGTTCGCCCTCACAACGCGCGCAAGAGAGCAAACGCGCTCGCTCTTGTGCGGGTTGCGCTTTTGAGGCATAGTGCTCGAGCCTACTTGCTTCTTGCCGAAAGACTCTGCAACTTCCAAAACTTCATTCCTCTGCAAATTCCTTATCTCCTTCGCTATTTTCTCGAGAGTAGCAGCAACAAGCGCGAGAAGCATCAACGCTTCGGCGTGCCTGTCGCGCTGTATCACTTGCGTAGTCGCAAGCGCAGGTTCAAGCTTCAACTGCCTCATTACCTCATCTTGAATTTCAAACGCTTTCTCGCCGAAAGAAGCCATCGTGCCTGCAGCGCCGCTCATCTTGCCGACGAACAAGCGCTTTTTCGCTTCCTCAATTCTCTGCAAATGGCGTTCAACTTCGCGCGCCCACACTGCAAACTTCAACCCGTAAGTAGTGGGGACAGCGTGCTGGCCGTGAGTGCGCGCAACGCACACCAAGCCCTTCTTCTGCTTCGCCAAGCACACGAGCACGTCGCGCAAGTGAAACAGCTTCTGCTCTGCCACTGAAACCGCTTCTCGCAAAACTAGTGCAGTCGCAGTGTCTTCAATGTCGTAACTCGTAGCGCCCAAGTGCACGAATTTTCCTGAAGAACCGCTTTGCTCGCTCAAGCCCTTCACCATCGCCATCAAATCATGGTGAATTTCCTCTTCAATCTCTTGCACGCGCTTCAACTTTACTTTCTCTACTGCGCGCGCAATCTCGTCAGCAGCTTTCAAAGGAACGCTGCCTGCTTTCGCGTGAGCGCGCGCGAGAGCCACTTCTACCTCAAGCCACTTGCGCAACTTGTTTTCCTCGTCAAAAACAGCATTCATTTCAGTCTTATAACGAGAGTCAAGCGGAGAAACAACCATTCAAAAACACCCTGACGGAAGTATCTGCACTAACAATTTAAACATTAGCGGTGAAACGAGTGTTAGTAACATTTCGGGAGGTATTACAATATGTACAAGATTGGGGAAGCATTAGTGGGAACAGACAGTGAAGTTGCGCACGTTGACTTGATTATCGGAGACAAGAACGGCCCGGTAGGGCAAGCGTTCGTCCAAGGAGCAACGAGCTTGACGAAAGGCCACACGCCAGTGCTCGCAGTAATCAGGCCGAACTTGCCGGCAAAACCGTACACACTCATCGTTCCGAAAGTAACGCTCTCGAGCATGGAAGACATTAACAAAATATTCGGGCCAGCGCAAGCAGCAGTAGCAAAAGCAATCGCGGACTCTGTCGAAGAAGGCGTTATTCCAAAAGAAAAAATAGACGACCTTGTAATAATCGCGTCAGTATTCGTGCACCCGGACGCGAAAAGCTACCGCAAAATATACCAATTCAACTACGGAGCAACGAAGCTCGCGTTATCAAGAGCACTCGCAGACTACCCGGACTGGGAGAAAATCTCGTTCGAAAAAGATCGCGCGACTCACCCAATAATGGGCTTCCGCGTGCCCCGCTTGTGGAACCCGCCTTACCTCCAAATCGCCATCGACGTGGACTCTGCTGACAAAGTGAGGAAAATAGTGTCACTACTTCCGAAAAGCGACCGCATCCTAATCGAACTCGGCACGCCCACCATAAAAGCATGCGGGCTCGGGTTGATAGACGAACTGCGCGCGACAATTCCAGAAGTGTTCGTAATAGCAGACACGAAAACAATGGACGTCGGGCAAGTTGAAGTGGACATGGCGTTCAACGAAACAGCAGATGCCATCTCCCTCGCAGGCGCAGGCCCGATAGACACTGTAGAGAAAGGAATTCACGAAGCGCGCAGAATGGGAATTACATCCATCATCGACATGATAAACGTGCCTGAACCAATAAAACTATTGAAGAGCTTAAAGCAACTTCCAGACGCGATAGAACTGCACCGCGCGATAGACGCTGAAGGCAAGCAAAAACCGCCTTGGGACCAAATACCGAAAATCAAGGCAGAATTCGCTGACAAGAAGCTCTTGATTGCAGTAGCAGGAGGCATAACCCCGGAAACAGCGCCTGAAGCAATAGCCAAAAAAGCAGACATTATCGTCGTAGGAAGATACATCACGCAATCAAGAGAAATCAGGCAGACGACATACGACTTCCTCAAAATAGTCGGAGGAGAAATAGACCAAATGAGAGTGCACACAGAATAAATGCAGGTTTCGATTTGATGGTTTTGAATTGTTTTGCAGTTGTTTCGAGTGGTCTTGCAAAACGAGTCAAAACTACTGCGAAACATTCAAGGTTTTGTTAGTGTGGTTTAGGAGTTTAGAGTAGTGGTGAAAAAATGGTTTTCGACGCTTTGCAGGAAATATACTCGACGAACACAGACGTGCTGGCGCTTGAAGCAATAAACATTCTGCTCGCACTCTACCTCGTCTACGTCGCGCTGAGAGTAACGCTGAAAGCGCAGAAAGGCTCGCTCGCAGTAACAATGCGCCTGCTCGCCTACGCGTTCATCGCATTCCTCGCGCACGAAATCATCGGGGTAGTAATGCACATTCCCTCGATACGCTGGAACCTCCTCCAAACATTCACTGAAACAGTATTCCTCGCAGTATTCATCTACGCAATACGCCAATTCAAAACAACAATAGACGCCTACGAGTACTACATAAAAAAGAAAAAATAGAAGAAAACAAGTCGAAACTGCTCGAAGCCATTCGCTACCAGTCAAAACAAATAAAGCAATAAGAAAAAAAAAATAGAAAAAGAAAAAAAAAAGAGTTGCGCTTTTTTTAAACTGTTGGCGCAGCGTCGCCGATTTTTTCTCCGACAGCGCACGTTCTCTTCACGTCAGTGATTTTAACGCGCAACTTGTCGCCAGTCTTTGCTCCAGCAACGAAAATGACGAATCCTTCCTTTTTCGCGATTCCGTCACCCTTTGCAGCAACTGCTTCAATGGTGATGTCTAACTCATCGCCTACAGCTACAGGCTTGGGCCCAATGTCTCCACCGCGGCCTCCGCCGAATCTACCAAATCCCATTCCATTCATCTCCGAACTGCAGAACCAGCTTTCTGTCCGCCTTCCAGTCAGAAAAAAATCTTTCATTCTTTCAGCCAGTCAGTCACTGTCTTCCTGCCTGTTCAACAATAGATACGCGGAAGGAGTTTAAAAAAGTATGCACGAAAGCAAAAACAACCTAAAAACCAGCAAAACACCTAAACTCCAAAACTTCAAAACCACACGCGTTTTCATTCCTGCAGCTCGTTCGTCGCCCTGCGCACTTCAACACGGCTGCGCTCAAGCAAATCGAAAGGCACGTAATTGAAGATGACCGTCGCTTTCTGCCTTGAGGGAACAAGCACGCGCTTTCGCGCAGCTTCCTTCCCGCTGAAACCGTCAAAAAAAGAAATGACTATTGACTGCTCGCTCGACGTCAAGTTTTCAACTCGCACTCTCAAGCCAACGTGGCCATTGCGACGTACGGGCAAGTGTTCAATTTCAACTTCAAACTCTGTCCAAGAAACCGGAATTTCAAGCTTGACTTTACCCACGGCATTGCGCGGCATGCTGTAAAAACGCTTCAAACCAACTACAGCAATCATTTCCATTTTAGTCTTCGCCAAGTGAATGAAGATAGAGTCAACCAACGGATTAACTCCTGAAAGCAAACCCATTCCAGCTGAAAGCAAGTCATGCTCGAACACTCGAAAGCCAAACTTTGGAGTGACACCGTTGAACACTCCCAACGCAGGCTTGAAACCGCCAGCCAACGCGCCCTTGAACCGCGCAAACTTTTCCTGTGCTGAAGGATTCCTGCGCTCAGCCAGCGCTGCTAAGCGTTCAGCAGCAACACGCGATATAACCCTCGACTTGGCAACCATGAAGAAAACGCAGCAAACCAGCAATATAAACAAGAAGTATAACGAGTATTAGAAGAAAGCATACCTCCCTACATTCGCAAAAACGAGCGCCATTAAATATGTTTGCGTTCAATGCTTTTTCAAGAGGGAAAAAACATGTTCGGCTCGTTCATAGAATTGTTCATATTATTCCTGGGCATTATCGACCCGCTGTTAAGCATCGGAGTGTTCGCAACGCTCACAGCAAAATTTTCCGAAGACGAAAGGCGGAAAACAGCGTTTCTAGCAGTGCTCGTAGCAGCAGTACCGCTGGTTATTTTCACTTTCTTCGGGCAAAGCGTGCTTGACGTGCTCCGCATCGACTTGAAAAACTTTCAAGTAGCAGGAGGCATTCTCCTCGGAATACTTGGAGTGAAAATGGCGCGAGGCCAGTCTATCGCATCGCACGGAGAAGCTAAAGGCGGGAAAGGCGTGCGCGCAGTCGCAAGCCTCATAGGCACGCCGCTCTTGGTAGGCCCGGCGACGATAACAACAGCAGTGATAACTTCAAGCCAGCAAGGCCCATTGATAACTCTCGCAGCCTCACTGTCAGTGCTCGCATTGTCTCTCGCGCTCCTGCTCGCAAGCAAAAAAATATTTCAAACACTCGGAAACACCGCGCTTGAAGTAACGTCAACAATACTCGGACTCGTAACACTCGCGTGGGGAGTCCAATTCGTAAGAATAGGAATGGGACTGTGAAAAAAAAATTATAGAAAAAAAAAGGGAAAACAGTTATAGAAAAAAGAAAGGAAAAACAGCGAGCTTCAGAGGCTGTTTACTTCAATGCTTTAAAAGCTGCATCCACGTTGTCAGGCTTTAAAACTACTTCAGCCCCGTCCTTGTCTGAAATCAACTGGTAGATACACTCTAAATTAACTCCAGCGCGCGCGAGCTTGCGGACGACTTTCGCCAATTCTCCAGGGCGGTGCTTTAGTTTTATCACCATAACGTCGCCAACTGAAAACTTCAAGCCTGTTTTTTCCAGCGCGCCTGTTGCAGAACGCTCGTCTTCAGTAATCAAGCGAATAACGCCCCGTGCGCCTTCGCCTTGAGCGGAAATGGATTTGATGTTCACTCCAACGCCACCCAACGCCTCGGCAACATCAGCCAACGCGCCCACCTTATTCTCGACAAAAACAGTTATTTGCTTCACTGAAACACCCCCAAAAACTGGCAGAAACACTTCACAAATCAAAAACATTTAACCTTTTCGCTCACAGACGAAAACAATTACTTGCGCGCGACGAGAAGATTAGTAGTAAGGCGCTCGAAAACGTGCTTGACTGAAGAAAAACCAGCTTCTTGAAGCCACGTCGCCTGTTCTTCCACAGTCGCGCAAATGTTGAAATTAAGCCAATGATCAGCCCACTCGAAGCCGACTTTCTTCGAAGACGCGTTCGCCAAAAGCAAACGCAACGCAGCCAAGCTCACTGCAAGGTTTTTAGAAGCATCCTCGAAATCCATCAAATCGCCTAAAACGAAAACGCCTCCTTTCCTCAACGCTCTGAACACGCGCGCAAACAATTGTCGCTTGTGAGCATGCGTCAAATGATGAACGCTGATGGCGGAATAGACAACGTCAACGCAAGCAGGCTTCCAATCGCGCAACACAGTCGAGTACTCACCGACAACAATACTGCCCCTGCCTTCAAAACGCCTTTGCAGCTTCGCTTCAGCAACACGCGCGAAATGCGCGTTAACATCAATGCCGACAACACAAGCACTCAGAACAGCTTCAAGCACGCGAGAAGCAGTAACGCCAGTGCCAACCCCCAACTCAACGCAATCCAAATCCTTTCCTTTTCTTCTGTTGGCTGCCTTTCTTACCTCTTTGACAATCGCGTCGTGCAACGGCTCGTAGCCCGGAACAATCCTGCGAACATTGCGCTCGTAACCACGCGGGGAATAAGACGCGTAATTAACCCTGCGAGTAAAATGAACAATCTCTCTCGGAATCCTCGAAGAAGGCATGCTTGAATTATTGCGCGTTAAACGTATTTAAACAT
>JACRGF010000036.1 GCA_016212395.1 Microcaldota archaeon | reverse complement strand
TTCAAGCTGGGCTACCCTCAACCTCAATTCTTCAACTTCATTCATCTCTAATCGCCAAACAGCTTTCGACGAAAAAGAATTTCCACTTTTCGGTCAAAAACCACACGTCGGAGCTCCGACGCAGCTAAACACATACCGTTTGGAAAGGCAACGTCCTAATAACAGTTTGGAAGGAAGAGCCAGTAGGCTTCATGCTGCACAGCAAGGACGCTGCAGACTCGTTCAAAAGCTACTTTGATTTGCTGTGGAAAATCGCGAAAACAAGGAAGGAGCTGGAAGCTTAAAAAGAAATGCAGGCGTGACTCGAACGACCGACAAAAACTACGAATTGTTTTTGTGGTCCGCAAGCCAAACGTATCTGACTTGCTGGGCATGCCGTTCGACTCTGCCGCATTTCGTAAGCGAAATGCAGGAGGCCGGATTTGAACCGGCGAACCCCTAAGGGATCAGGCCCTGAACCTGACGCGTTTTTTTGGGAACCATCTCGTTTTCTTTCTTTTCCGAGAACGCTTTTCTTTCTTTTCGTTTCTACGAAAAGAAAGAAAAGGGTTCAGACCAAGCTCCGCGACCCCTGCATGAGCGTAAGCGAATGCGGGGGGCATTAAAACGCGCAGCGTTTTAATCCAACCCCTGCATAAAACGTTTTCAGTTTTCGGTTTTGAGTTTCGGCTTCAAAACGCAAGACTCAAGACTGTAAACTCTTTATGGGGCTGCCGAGATTTGAACTCAGGTCGCCGGCTCCCGTTCGGCGTTGCCACGCTATAAATAAATAACGCGTGAAAACAAAGCCGGAATCATACCAAGCTAGACCACAGCCCCTTAGTGTAAAGGTTTATTTTGATTGCTAGTTAATTTAATTGTTCGCATGATTATTCTGGCAAGGGTGTTTTTCTCGTGTATGCTTATTTCGAAGTGAAAACGGTTTTGGCTGGCTTGCTTGAGCGTGCTTGCAACGCTTGCGGGTTCAGTGTTTCGCTCGAGGAAGCTGAGGCGAGCGTGTGTGACGCGCGCGAAGGCTTCGGCGATTTTGCTTCTACTCTCGCGTTCGATTTGGCGAAGAAAAAAAAGACCAACCCAGTCCAGCTTGCGAAAACAATTACCGAGCACGTTGGAGAGCACGAGTGGGTCGAGACTGCAAAGCACGACGGGCCGTACCTTAATTTCGTGTTGAGTGAAGCGCTTTACTCGCGCGTGCTCGCGCAAGTGCTCGAGTGCAGCATTTGCTTTGGAAGCAATGCTTCCAGCAAGAGGAAAGTCATCGTAGAATTTCCTTCCGTCAACCCGAACAAGCCGTGGCACGCAGGCCACTTGCGCAACGCCATTCTCGGCGATTGCGTCGCGCGAGTGTTGAGCTTTGCAGGCGATAAAGTCGAGCGGCTTGATTACATTGATGATTTGGGCTTGCAGGTTGCTGAAAGCGTTTGGGGCTTCGAGCGCTTGAACGACAAGATTGCCGGCAAGACTGCAGGGAAACGCGTGCCTTCCGGGGCAAGCGAGTCTTCAGCTGGATTCGTTGGAAAGTTCGACCACTGGCTCGGCGCTGAATACGTTGAAGTTACTAAGAGAATGGAGGAAGACAAGCAGGTTGCTTTGCAAGTGCGCGAAGTGCTGAAGAGCCTCGAGGAAGGAACGAGCAAGACTGCAAAGCTCGGCAGGGAATTGTGCGAAAAATGCGTTCGCGCGCAGTACGAAACTGCTTTCTCGCTCGGGATTTTTCACGACGCTCTAGTTTGGGAAAGCGACATCGTCCGCTCTAAATTGTTCGAGAACGGCTTGAAGAAAATGCTTGCGACGGGTGGGGTGCTGAAAGAATCCACTGGCGACAACGCCGGGTGCATTGTCGCGAAGCTCAGCGCGTTGGAGGAATTCAAGGACATGAAGTCTCCAGACAAAGTGCTCGTGCGTTCTGACGGCACTGCCATGTACACTGGCAAAGACGTTGCGTTCCAATTGTGGAAGTTCGGGTTGGTGGATGCTGAATTAAAGTTTTCAAAGTTTTCAACGCAACCCAACAACTCTGAATTGTTCATGAGCACTTCCAGCGGCGAGAGAAAACAATTCGGAAAAGCAGACGTTGTAGTGAACGTTATCGGCGTAGAGCAAGCGTACCCGCAGAAAGTAGTTGCGGAAATTTTAAAGCGAATGGGCTTCGAACAACAAGCGAGCAATTCCATTCACTTGGCTTACGAGCACGTAGTGCTTCCCGAAGGACGGTTCAGCGGAAGGCAGGGAACATGGAAAGGCTTTACTGCTGATGAATTAATTGATGAAGCGAAAAAGAGGGCGAAAGAGCAAATCCGCGAAAAATTCAAGGACTTGAGCGAAAAAGAAAAAGAGCAAATTGCTTCAGTCGTCGGAGTAGGCGCTATCCGCTTTTCATTCGCGCGCGTCTCGCCTGAAAAGAAAATATTGTTCGAGTGGGAAAAAGCGCTCTCGTTCGAAGGCGACTCTGCGCCCTACATTCAATACATGCACGCGCGAGCTTCAAGAATAATCGAAAAAACAGGAACGAATGACAAAATCCAAAATTTTGTCCTGTTTGTAAATGAGAACCGCAGTTCGAATTTACAATACAACGAAGAAAAAACAAGCCAATCAGAAAGCAAAACAACGCGCTCGAGCGCGCCAACTTCCAACACTTTCCACTTTACTCACGCTGAAGAACGCAAGCTCGCGAAACTATTGGCGCGCTTTCCCTTCATCGTACAACAAGCAGCCAAACAATACCGGCCTCACGTTATCGCGGATTACTCGCTTGAAGTCGCCACGCAGTTCGGCAAATTCTACAACGAGTGCCAAGTGCTCCAAGAAAAAAACGAGAAAACAAAAACAACGCGCCTCGCGCTCGTGCACGCGACAAAAACAGTGCTGCACAACGCGCTCGAACTCCTCGGCGTGACTGCTCCGGAAAGAATGTAAACACAGCGAATTATTTTTAAATACTTCCTGCGCAATTCGTTTTCAAGAGGCGAAATTCGTTCCGCGTATATTTTCAGGTGAAACAGTGAGAATCGACAAAATCGACGAAGGCATTATCCGGCTTTTGCGCGAGAACGCGCGCCACTCAAACACGTTCATCGCCCTTCAACTCGGAGTCTCTGAAGCTAGTGTGCGCAAGAGAATAACTGCTCTTACTCAAGAAAAAATCATCCGCAAGTTCACTGTAGTCACCGACGAGGAAAAGCTGGCGTTGAACGCTCTCGTGTTCGTTTCAGTTGCTTCAGGCACTCCCACAGAAGAAGTTTCGCGCAAAATAAAAAGCGTGAAGTGCGTTGACAAGCTCTACGAAGTTACTGGCCCGCAAGACGTTTGCGTGCTCGTAAAAGCAAACTCAATAGACCAAATAAACACTGCCGTAGACGAAATTCGCCACATTTCTCAAGTTACTAATACGGAAACCAAAATGATTTTAAAGATTTACGACTAAATACTCGTTATTACTTGCGAAAAACGCATGTTTTAGGTGGTTTTACGTCTGTTTTGAACGTTTGTTTGATTGGAGTAGGCAAAATGGGTCTTGTTGTTGCTAGTGAAATCGCTAAAAATTACGTTGGAAGAGTGAAAATTACTAGTGCAGTGGATGCGCCTAATTCTCCGCTTGCTGGCAAGCTTGTTCCAGGCACTGGAGTGCGCGTTTCTGCTCCAAGCAAGCTGGGTGAAGCGTTAAAGCAAGCTGACTGCGTTATTAGTTTTGCTACGCCTGAAGCTGAAGCGGAAAACATTGAAGCTGTAACTAAAGCAGGCAAGAACATTGTTGTTGCAACTACTGGCTTCAGCGAACAGCAGAGAAAGACGATAGAAAAAGCAATCTTTTCTTCAAGCTCAAGCGCAGTTATTTCGCCTAACTTTTCTCCTCTCGTGAACGTGCAGTTTTTTCTCTCTCGAATTGCTGCTGAAAAGCTTGCTTCCCTCGGCTACGAGTTCGGCGTTCTCGACGAGCACCATTCTGCAAAAAAGGATTCGCCGAGCGGAACTGCAAAAAAAATAGTTGCTGAACTCGAGAAAGGCGGGGCGAAGAACGTGCAAGTGCACGCATTCCGCTTGGGCGGAACTCCAGGCATTCACGACGTTCACGTTGTCGGAGCTAACGGACGCTTGAGCATTAATTCCCTCATGTACAACCGCGCTGACTTTGCGCGCGGAGCAATAGAAGCAGCTCTCTGGCTCGAGAAAAACAAAAAGAAAGGAAAAATCTTCGGAATGGACGACTTGCTTGGACTAAGTGTAGAGTGTCAGCGGAATTGTCCTAATTTGTTGTCAGCGAAAATGTCCGCTTTTTCTGCTTATGAACGCGCTTGTTGAAATACCTTTTGTTGCGGTAAACGCTGGCTGGCGTTTGCCAGCCAAGGGCGCTCAGCTT
>JACRGF010000037.1 GCA_016212395.1 Microcaldota archaeon | reverse complement strand
TTCAAGCTGGGCTACCCTCAACCTCAATTCTTCAACTTCATTCATCTCTAATCGCCAAACAGCTTTCGACGAAAAAGAATTTCCACTTTTCGGTCAAAAACCACACGTCGGAGCTCCGACGCAGCTAAACACATACCGTTTTGCGATATAATTATAAAGTATGCTAACACAAGTGTTAGTATAGTTTGTGTTATTGGTGTTAGTATGGTCAGGTTCGCGTTTGGCATGCCAGTCGGTTCAGAGTATTTTTTCAATAGGGAAGCTGAAATTAGGAGGTTGTCTGGCAGGGTTGGAAAAATAAAAGAGGGGGTTAGGAACGATGTGGCGATAATTGGGCCGAGGAGGGTTGGAAAGTCTTCGCTTACGAACAAGCTGGGCGAAGAGGCTGAAAAGCAGGGGATTGCTTGCGTGAAAGTGGATTGTGAGGGTTTGGATTTGCCGCTGTTTTTGAGGGAGTATGGGAATGCCGTGATGGCGCGGGAGCTGGAGAGGAAAAAGGTTTTTGAAAAGTTTGAAGAGTCTGTAAAGCAGGGCTTGACTGCGGCGATTGCCACTTTGTCTGAAGCGCTGGGGAGGATACGCGCAGTTGAGTTGAAGTCTCCGCTCGTGGACTTTATTTCTTTGAGGATAGAAGTTGAAAAAATGCCTCAAAGCGAGTTGAAAGGGCAAAAGCTTTACGAGTTTTTCGTCAAGACGATGGAGTTGCCTGAAAAGCTCGGGGCGAAATTCGTGGTTGTGTTGGACGAGTTTCAGGAAACGAGTTCGTATAAAGTCTTTAGGCGAGGGGATTTTCACGCGCTTTTCCGGAGGGCGATTCAAGGGCATGAAAACGTTTGCTATGTTTACAGCGGGAGTTCTGTTGGAATGATGAATGAAATATTCGGAAACCCGAGGAATCCGCTTAGCGGGAATGCGGACACTATGCAAGTCGGCCCGTTTGATGAAAAGCATTCGAGGGAATTCGTAAAACTCGGGTTGCGGGAAGAGTACGGAAAAAAGATAGAAGAAGATGCTCTTCGCGTTATAGTGGAAAAGACAGGCGGTTTTCCTTCTTACTTGAACTGGGTTTGCCTGCGGATAGGAGAAAAAAACGAGTCGAGAGTGGTTCGTGAAAAGGAAGCTGAAGCAGTGTTGGGAGAAATGCTCAGCCCGGCAAGCCCGGTTTACCAAGCGATTTCAAAGCAGCTCGTGAAACTCGGGGTGCAGACAAAGCGCGTCTTGCTGGCAACGGCATTCGGCAACACTGCGCCAAGCACGATTCAAAGAGAAAGTGGAGTGAAAAACGTCTACGTGTACTTAGACAGGCTGCAGAAATACGGGTTGATTGAAAAAAAAGGCGTTGAGTATTTCTTGATTGACTCGGTATTGCGGGAAGGGCTTGAAAAAAGAGTGTTCGCGTGAATAATGCTGAAAAAAATGAAGTGAAGGAATTCAACGAAGTAAAAGCAGCTGGCAGCAGGGACTTCAACAAGGCAGTGAAAGGAAAATTCAACGTGCTCGCGAGTGAAAACAACGAAGTGCTAAAGCAAGGCTTGAAGCGCTTTGAAGCACTCTACAACCCTACTTACGCGTTCGACATAGACTTGCTTCAGAAAACAGCCATTAACGAGAAGAAAATGCTCGTGAAAGTAAGCGACTTGGTGCACACTCGCGGAATGACTCGCGCGCGCTTGCTGTCGAAAATGATTTTCTTCATGCGCTTGTGCTTGAAATACAAAGCAAGAGTATTAATTGCGAGCGGGGCGAAGAACGAGTTTGAAGAGAAGAATAAAAATGAATTGGAAACTATTGGAATAATACTTGGAATGAAATGGGTGGAAGCGAAGAAAGCAGTTGGTGGAAGTTGAAAAATAGGCGAGGGATAATTGTTGGGAGTGCAGAAAGTGTTTTTTTTTTATTGCGTGTAGCGAGCGAGTAGTTGTTTCGTGTTTGTGAAGCGAGCGAGGTTTTTGTATGACTTTGAAGCCGACGTTGCGTGAGAATAAGAGGTATGTTGCGTTTAAGGCGAGTTGCGAGAAGGGAAAATTGCGGGAAGAGGAGGCGAAGCGCGCTGTTTATTCTGGCTTGCTTGGGTTGCTTGGAGAGTTGGGGATAGCCCGGACGCGCGCGCGTTTTCTTGAGTTTGACGAGGAAAAGCAAACAGGCATAGTGCAGTGCGAGCGGAGCGGAGTGGAGGAAGTAAAGGCAGCGATTATTCTTATTAGCGAAGCGAACGGCGGGAAGGCGAGGTTTGAAGTAGTGCGCACGAGCGGGTTGATAAAAAAGCTGAAAGCTTTTTTAGAATTAGAATCTCGAGCGTAAGCGAGAGATTCTAATCTGATTGGAAGGCTGAAGGAAAAACTCGGGTTGCCGAAGCGAGAAGAGGATGGGAAGAGGTAGGAAAAAGACGGCATTAATAGTGGCTTTGTTTGAGTAGAAGAGCGCGTTTGCTCGAGTGAAAGCGTGGTTTTGTTCGAGTGGAAGTAGTGATTAGTTATTTAAATTTGCGTTAATTAAAGTGTATTCGTAATTGAGTGAAACGATTGGTGCTTTTTTCAGGAGTTTTATTGTAATGTTTTTTTCCGTGTTAAAGCGAGGAGTTAGAGAATAGTTTTTTGGAGGTTGTTGGATTATGTACCCGGTTTCTCCGCAAGCGTATGACCGTGCGATTACAGTGTTCAGCCCTGACGGCAGGCTGTTTCAAGTAGAGTATGCCAAGGAAGCAGTGCGCAGGGGCGCTACTGCCATCGGCATAGTTTGCGAGGATGGCGTGGCGTTGGTGGCTCACAAGAGCATTGGCTCGAAGCTGCTGGTGGGCGACTCGTTGAAAAAGATTTTTGCTATAGACGACCACATTAGCGCGACTGCGAGCGGCTTGGTGGCTGACGCGAGGCGCTTGATTGACACTGCGCGCATTGAAGCGCAGAAGCACAAGCTTTCTTACAACGAGCCTGCGGGCGTCGAGCAGATTGGAAAGCAAGTGTGCGACGTGATGCAGATTTACACTCAGTACGGGGGAATACGGCCGTTCGGAGTTTCCTTGTTGATTGCTGGAGTTGATGATTCCGGCGCGCACTTGTTCGAGGCAGAGCCGAGCGGCGCGCTCACTGGTTACAAGGCTGATGCGGTTGGAAGCGGGAAAAAGGAAGTGGAGGAATTCTTCGAGAAAGAGTACAAGGACAATTTAACGCTCGAGGAAGGAGTAGTAATGTGCTTTAAGGCTTTGAAGAAAACGGGTGACTTGAAGTTAAAGCCTGAAATGCTTGACGTTTCAACTGCCACTGTCAAAGAGAAAAAGTTCAGGTTGCTGGGCGACGAGGAAGTGGCAAAGCACTTGTCTAAAGCTTAAAGTTTTCCTCGCCTGCTTGCTTTTAAGAGGTATGGAGAGATGGCTGCGACTCTTGATAACGCCATAATTGCGCACTTAGATTTGCACGGGGAGCATTTTGAGATACTCGTGGAGCCCAAGAATGGATATGATTTTAAAGTCGGGAAGAGAAAAGATTTAACGAACGTTCTCGTTGTAGAGGAAGTTTTCAAGGACGCGCGCAAGGGGGACAGGCACAAGGAAGACGCGTTAAAGAAGGCTTTTGGGACTGTCGACGTTTTCGAAGTCGCGAAACAGATTTTTGCGAGGGGAGAAATACAGTTGACGACAGACCAGAAAAGGCAGATGCTTGAAGAGAAGAGGAAAAAAATAGTCGCGATTCTCGCGCGCGAGTGTGTAGACCCGCGCACTGGAGCGCCTCACCCTCCGCAGCGCATTGAAAAAGCAATGGAGGAAGCGCGCGTTCACGTGGACATGTTTAAAGACGCTGAATCGCAGTTGGAGGAAGTGCTGAAGTCGCTGAGGCTTCTTCTCCCGTTGAAATTCGAGAAAGCGCGTGTTGCGATAAGAATTCCAGCAGAATTCGCGTCGAAATCATACGGAGCGCTGAAAGAGTACAACATGCAGCAGGAAGAGTGGCAGAAGGACGGAAGCTTTATCGCCGTTGTTGAAATGCCTGCAGGAGTGCAAGCAGAATTCTACGACAAAGTAAACAAGCTGACTGGAGGAAGAGTAGAAACGAAATTGTTGAAGAAATGAAAAAAGAAAAAATAAAAAGAAGAAACAGAAAAGAAAAATAAAAAAGAAGAAAAAAAATTGTTGGTGTAGCGAGTGGTTGAAAGTTGATTGTGTTTGTTGAACGTGTAGAAAATTTTGATTTTTGTTTATATTGTTTGTTTTGTTTGGAGTTGATTGGTGTGAAGATTGTTGTTCCGGGTGAATCTGTTGGGGATGCAAAAAATATTCCGAGCACGTACGTTGAAGGCGGGAAGGCGCGAGCGACTGTAGTTGGCTTGTTTGACGAGCAGGAGGGCAGGCTCGTGTCGCTTCAGGGGACGTACAACCCGAGGTTTGATGATGTTATAATCGGAGTTGTCGAGGAAGTGAAGTTTGCGGGTTACACTGTGGACGTGAACTGCGCTTACAAGGGTTTCATGTCTTCAAGGGACTGCAGGAAGCCGTTGAGGCTCGGGGACGTGATTGCCGCGAAAGTGAGCAGTGTTGACGAAGTGAAGAACGTTAATTTGATAGAAGCGTTCGTTTTGTTCGGAGGCCACATTATAGACATTACTCCAACGAAAGTGCCGAGGCTGATTGGAAAAAAGAATTCGATGATAGGCATGATTGTCGAGGCTACGAAGAGCGAGATTAGAGTTGGGAAGAACGGGCGCGTGTGGATTCGCGGTGGCGACACGTCGCTTGCAGCGCGCGCGGTGTTCAAGATTGAAGCTGAAGCGCACGTGTCCGGGTTGACGGACAGGGTGCAGGCGTTCTTGAAGAAGGAAATGGCGAACGGAAGCGTTGCGGGAATCGCTGAACTAAGCGAGAGGAACGACGTGGAAGGAGCGAGGCAGTAGAATTGTTTTGAAGTTTCGTGTTTAGGAGTTTAGAAGTTTGGGGTTATGAATAATTCTCGAAACTGCAAAACTTCAAAACCTCGAAACGGTTTATTGTTGGTGGTTTGAATGGGAGAAAAGCCGAAATTGATTGTGAATGGAGTGAGGACTGACGGGAGGAAGCCTGGTGATTTGAGGAGTTTGAAGATTACTGCTGGTTTTCTTCACAGGGCTGACGGGTCTGCTTACTTGGAGTGGGGCGAGAATAAAATATTGGCTGCAGTGTACGGGCCGCGCGAGTGCGTTCCGAGGCATGATATGAATCCTTACAAGGCGTGCGTCAGGTGCAGGTATGTAATGGCGCCTTTCGCTTCGCTTGAAGAGCACGGGAGAAGCGGTCCTTCGAGGCGTTCTATAGAGTTGAGCAAAGTGATTAGGGAAGTTTTCGAGAACGTTGTTCTCTCGGAACAGTTTCCGAAGACTGCCATTGATGTGTACATTGAAGTTTTGCAGGCTGACGGCGGGACGAGGTGCGCTGGAATTACTGCAGCGAGCGTCGCGCTGGCGAACGCCGGCATTCCAATGAAGGACTTGGTGTCTGCAGTTGCTGTCGGGAAAGTGGACGGCGAGCTCGTGCTTGACTGCAACAAGATTGAAGATAATCACGGGGAGAGCGACGTGCCCATCGCGTTCGCAGCACGCAACAAGGACGTTTTGCTGTTTCAAATGGACGGGTTGCTTTCAAAGCAAGAGTTGGGCAAGGCGTTTGAAATGGCTGAAGCAGCGTCGGAGTATATTCACGAAGTGCAGGTGAACGCGTTGAAGGAAGTTTACGAGAAAAAGAAAGCGGAAATAGAGGGAGAAAACAACGGAGTTTGAGGTGTTTATCGTGGAAATTTTAGACGAAGTAAAACGTGACTATGTTCAAGAAGTTTTAAAGAAAGGCAAGAGGCCTGAAGAACGCGGTTTTTTCGACTACAGGGAAATAGCGTTGAAGAAAGGCGTGTTGTCTTCAGCAGAAGGAAGCGCGCTCGCGCGCATTGGAAAAACGCAAGTGCTTGCTGCAGTGAAAATTGGAGTTGGAACGCCGTTCCCGGACAGGCCGAATGAAGGCATAATGTCAACAAGCTCGGAATTGCTTCCATTGGCATCGCCTTACTTCGAGCCTGGGCCGCCTAACGAGAACTCGATAGAGCTCGCGAGAATAGTTGACAGGGGCATTAGAAGCTCGGAAACAATAGACTTGGAATCTTTTTACTTGGAGGAAGGCAAAGTAATGTCGTTGTTCATAGACTTGTACGTGCTTGACCACTCGGGAAACTTGATTGACGCGAGCGCTCTTGCTGCAATGGCGGCTTTGCTTGACGTGAAAATGCCGAGAGTAGAGGAATGCAAAATAATCCGCACAGAGCATGTTGGAAGCTTGAAGCTCGGCGAGAAAGTAGTCGCGTGCACGTTCGCGAAAATCGGCGAAGCAATAGTGCTCGACGCGAGCGTGGACGAGGAAGCAGCTACTGACGCGAGGATAACGATTGCGACAGTGCCTGAAACAGTGTGCGCAGTCCAAAAGTCAGGCAGGGGCGCGTTGAAAGTAAGCGAGATAGACGCGCTTATAGACAAGTCGCTCGAGAAAGGAAAAGAATTGAGAAAACTGTTGGTTTAACGGAGGAAAAAAAAAACGTTTTTCAAGGTGATGGATTATGGTGAAGTTCAGTGTGAGATGCGGAGCTGAAATACGCAAGCGAGTTAATGCAGTTTCAAAATCGAAACGCAGCAAGTATTTCTGCCCGGCATGCGGAAAAAAGAAAGTGAAGAGAAAAGGCTTTGCAGTGTGGACGTGCAGGAGTTGCGGCACGACGTTCTCAGGAGGAGCATACGCAGCAACAACGCCAATTGGAGAAGCTGGATCTAAAATAATAGAAGACTTAAAAAAATCGTGAGATTTTTTTAGCATTAAAATTTCAGGGAAATTTTAATAAAATGAAAAAGTCTTAAAGACTTTTTCAACGTTATAACGAGAGAGGTGTTTTGCGTGTATAAGTGTTGGAAGTGCAAGAAGGATATTAAGGAGCTTGACCCGAACTTTGTCCGCTGCCCTTACTGCGCGTGCAGGATATTGTCTAAAGCACGCCAGCCGGTCGCGAGGGAAGTGAAAGCAAAGTAAAGAAGAGAAGAAGAATGAAAGTGAGTAAAGCACGAAAAATAGAATTTAACGTGAAGTTTGAAAGCGAGAGTGAAAAACGTTCGAAGTAGAATGCAAAGTTTGAAAGCAAAGAGAAAGGCGTGGTAGAATGAAGTGCAAGGCTGAATTGAAAGTGGAGTTTGAAAGCGAATCCGACGTAAAAACCGCTTTTGAAAGCCTCGTGCAGGAGACAGAGTTCAAGAAGAAAAGCGAAGTGAAATTGGAGAAGAACGGGCGCGAGCTTGCGGTGAAAATAACTGCGGAAGACTTGGCAACTCTGCGCGCGTCTGTAAATTCGTATTTGAGGCTGTTGAACGTAGTGAAAAGCGTGAAGAAAATTTGTTCTGGATAAAAAGGGGTGTGTTGGAATGGTTGGCTCGAGAGAAGAATTGGAAGGGAAATTGAACGAGTTTCAAAACTTGCAGTCGCAACTGCAAATGTTGATGATTCAAAAACAGCAGTTGAAGCTCCAATTGGAAGAGATAGACGACGCGAGCGAAGAATTGAAGAAAGCAAAAGGAGCTGTTTTCAGGTCAGTAGGAACGCTGTTGATAGAAGCAACGCGAGAGGAAAGCGAGAAGGAATTAAAGGAAAGAAAAGAATCAACGGACGTGCGCGTGAAGGCGTTGACGAGGCAGGAAGAAAAAATGAGGGAACGCCTTGAAAGCTTGAAGAAAGAACTTGAATCCGCAATGGGAAAAGGCGGGGCGTAAAAAGTTTTGAAGTTTAGAGGTTTTGGAGTTTGGAGACGTTTGCATTTTTCAGAAAGTTGAAAATCGAAGTCTAGTTTTGCCTCTGGGTTTTGCAGTACTTTTGTTTGCGAGAGGCTCGAGTTTAAGTTTCGGCTGGTTTTGCCTCGTTTCGTCGCTGTCCTGAAGCGGGGGAAGAATTAAAAGTTTGGAGTTTCAAGAGTGTTTCGTGAAGCTTTTGGATTACTTGAAGAAAAACGCGGGTGAAGAATTCGTCGTGTTACTGCACTCGCTCGCTGATGCTGACGCTTTGGGAAGCGCTGTCGGGCTGCGCGTTGTGCTGAAAAAAGCGCGCATTGCCTCGAGCGACGTGCTCTCTTCTTCTGCGAAAAAAATAGCTCAAACAACAGGAGTGAAGATAGAAAAAATTGCTGAATTGAAGAGGCAAAAAGCGAAAAAGCAGAAAATTATTTTAGTGGATGCTAATTCTCGCGCAATGCTTGGAGAAGCTGCGAAAGCGATTGTTTTCGATGCCGTCGTGGACCATCACTCGAAGCATTCTGACTGCGTTGAAGCTGGAAACTTTTTTGTTGACGAAAAGGCGAGCAGTGCGAGCGAAATAGTTTTCGAAGCATTAAGAGAGTTGAAAGCGAGAGTGGATGGAAAGACTGCAACGTGCCTGCTTGCTGGAATAATAGCTGATTCTGCGGAGTTCAAGAACGCGCGCGAGAAAACTTTCTTGTATGCAGGAGAACTGCTTGGAATGAGTGGAGGAAAGTATGCTGAAGTGCGGGCGTTAGTTGAAAAACGCGCTGACGTGTCGCAGAGAATAGCAGTGCTGAAAGCATGCCAGAGGGTAGAGTTCGAGAAAGTAGGGGAAGTGCTGATTGCTAGTTCTGAAGTCGGCTCTTTTGAGGCAGGCGCTGCGAGCGCTCTAGTAGAATTAGGGGCAGATGTCGCGTTCGTTGGCTGTTCGTGCGAGAGCGGGAGAATTAGTGCGCGAGTGCACAATGAGTTGAGCGAGAGAGTGAATGCAGCAGAGTTGATGAAGGAAATAGGCGCAGAGTTTGGAGGAAGCGGGGGCGGGCATGCTGCAGCAGCCGGGGCAAGCGGTTTGAAGAAAGAAGACGTTGAGAATGCGTTGAACGAGTGCGTGAGGAAAGCAAAAGAAAGAGTGGAAGGATAAGAGAGAACATGCTTGTTTTGGAAGAGCGCTTCAGCAAAAGAAAAACTGGAAGGAATAGAAAAGACGACTGCAAAACTCAGGACTCGAGACGCAAGACTATTCTTGTATCAGCGATTTGCCTATCATTTGGACTGGAATGCTTTGCTCGAAGCCCATGAGCGTGAGGACTGTTGGCGCAATGTCTGTGAGCGCTCCACCGTCGCGCAGGGAAAACTCGCATGAAACTCCTGCGGGCGGGACGACTACGAAAGGAACTCTGTTTGTAGTGTGTGAAGGGTCTGGCGTGCCGTCGCGCATTGTTGTTCGCTCTACACAACCATGGTCTGCAGTAACAGCAACCCAAAAGCCTTTCGCTTGCAATTCTGGAATTACGCGCATGAGTTGTTCGTCAACTGCTTCTATAGCTTTTACGGAAGCATCCATTACAGCCTCGTGGCCAAGCATGTCTCCATTCGCAAAGTTTACGGTAAAGCAAGCAGCAGCATCTCCAATGTCCGAAGCTAGCGCGATTAGTTTTTCTCCTATTTCAGGCGCTCTCATTTGAGGTTTTGCACGGTATTGGCTCGCGTCGTCAGAACGGAATACGTGGTGGTGCTCTTGCTTGAAACCGTCTTCTGAAGCTCCGTCGAAGTAGAAAGTCGCGTGCCTTAACTTTACTGTTTCAACTATTCTGTGGTCTTGAACACCGCGGGCTGCGAGCACGTCGCACAGCCTGTCCGACATTTGCTCGCGCTGGAAAGCAACTTCAACGAACGGGTACATCGTGCCCAAGTCTACGAGGCTGATGAATTTAGGGTAGAATGGCCTGTCAAGCTTTTTTCCGTCTTCAGAACTTAAGTCGAAGTCGCTTGAAGGGTTAGACAAGAGGTTTGCCAACTGGCCGACGCGGTCGTCGCGGTAATTCAAGTGAAGGACTACATCCTCCCTGCGCATTCCTTCGTAGCCGCGTTTGACTGCAGGGTGAATCAAGCAGTCTTGAACTATTTTGCTAGTGCCTGCGACTAGGTAAGCAATAGTTCTGTATTGGAGCTGGAGGTATGCTGAAGGGTCGTTGAATGAGTACACGCTTCCGTCTTCAGCTGCTTTGCTTCCAAACATCATCGCTTTGTAAACAGGAACAGTAGCTTCGTGGTATCTCTTGCTCTTGTCCATTGCATAGTTTCTTCCTAGAAGAGTAACAACTCGGTCTTTCCAATCGCCGAGCTTGTCGAGGTATACGCTTGCAGACTGGGGCGCGCAATCCCAACCGTCGAGAATAGCGTGAATGAACACTCCGTCACGGTTGCCTCTCACTCGCTCTCGTTCTTTCAAGAACGCGAGGAGCACGTCTGTGTGCGCGTGAATGCCACCATCTGACAACAGCATTGGCAAGTGAACTCGTTCTGCGTGAAGGGCTTTTTGAACACTCTTATTTTCAAAGAAAGAACGGTCTTCAATCAAGTCGCGCATGAACGTGTCGCCTGCCTTCCACGCTTGGCCAGTGCCAATGCGCGCGTGGCCCAACTCGCTGTTGCCTGCAACACCTTGAGGCAGCCCGACTGCTTTTTCTGAAGCGCCGAGAGAGCATAATGGAAGGCTTAATTGCCCCTTGCTTCCGTTAGTCATTATTCCTTCAACAATCAACCGCCTTGGGCTCGTCTCGGGCTTGAAAGGCTTTCTCGCAAAAAACTGTGTTTTAGCTCTACAAAAAGGGTTTCTGTCGGAGTCTCTCGTGCCGAGTCCGACGCCGTCGCAAATGATAATAGCTGCCCTCGGAGCATGTCGAGTTGAAGTTCTAACAGTAGTTCCACTCATATACGTCCACCACGCTATCCCCGTAGTTATATTACAGGCAAAGTTGTTTTTAAATGTTTATAGTGCGTCAAACGACGAACTTTGGGGAAGGGGGAGTAGTTAAAAAAGCGTTTTGAGTAATAGCAAGCGTGAGTGGAAAATGTTGAGTTTGAGAGAGCGTGGAAGAGAGCGCGAGTGGATTTTTTGAGCGGGCAGGGGTTGCTTGATGCGAGAGGGAAGTTGAACTTGTGAGTGGAAAAAAAAAATGAACAAGCGCGAGTTGTTTTGCGTGAAAATGAAGGTGGGCGTGTGGGTGGAAAGATTTTGAACTTGAAGGAGTTGCTTGGTGTTGATGATGCGTGCGAGCAAGAGGCGCGGGAGCTTGTTTTGAGTGCTTTCGAGGCAGTGTTGGAGGCAGCGGACGCTGGAAAGGCAGTGGAAAAAATTGTTGAAGTTGAGAAGGGTGGAAGGGTAAGTGGGGGGCAAGAGAGTGAACACGAGGGCGTTGTTAAAATTGCCGGCGTGGATTTGGATTGTTTCGAGAATGTTTTTGTTGTTGGCGCTGGGAAAGCGTCTGGAGCAATGGCTGAAGCGCTGGAAGAGAAAATAGGGGAGCGGATTAGTGTTGGGGCGGTGAACGTTTTTTTCGAGAATGCTGGAGAATTCGAGACGAAGAAAATCAAAATTCAGCCTGCGAGCCATCCTGAGCCTGACGCACGGAGCGTTGAAGGAACGAAGAGGATAGTTGAAATAATGGAGAAAGCCGGCGAGAGGGATTTGGTCGTGTGCTTGTTTTCAGGAGGCGGTTCGGCGATGCTCGAGCTTCCGCGGGAGGGAGTAACGCTTGCGGATGTTCAGCAAGTAACGCGCGAGTTGAACAAACGAGGCGCGAGCATTAGCGAGTTGAATGCAGTGCGCAAGCACTTGTCGAGAGTGAAGGGAGGTTTGCTTGCGAAAAACTGCAAGGCTGAAATAGTTTCGCTTTTAGTGTCTGATGTTGTGGGCGATGATTTGCGCGTTATTGCTTCAGGCCCGACTGCTCCGGACGCGACGACTTTCAACGATGCTGGAAACGTCTTGAAAAAATACTTGCTGTGGGAAGAAGTTGGAATGAAGAGAGTGAGGGGGATTGTAGAGCGCGGAGTTGCTGGTGGGAGTTTGGAGACTGTGAAGCAGGGGGACGCGTGTTTTTCGAGAGTGAAAAATATTGTTATTGCAGGGAATAGCATTGCGTTGAAAGCAGCAGCTGGAGAGTTGAAGGAGTTTGCGCCTGCAGTGGTGGAGAACGTGAAGGGCGACGCGCGCGAAGTGGGAAGAGAGCTTGCGAGAGTGTTGAAGGAAAAAAAATGCGTTATAGCAGGCGGGGAGACTACAGTGAAAGTGAATGGAAGTGGAAAAGGCGGGCGCAATCAAGAGTTGGCGTTGCGCGTGGCGCGCGAGTTGAATGGAGAAAAAGCAGTAGTGTTTTCAGCTGGCACGGATGGGATTGACGGGAACTCGCCTGCAGCTGGAGCAATAGTGAGTGAAAAAACAGTGGAGGGAAGAAGGGAAGTTGAGAGGGCGCTTGAGGAGAACGATTCTTACACTTTTTTGAAGCGAAAGAAAAGCGTTGTAGTGACTGGCGCGACTGGAACGAACGTGAACGACGTGTTCATCGCGCTGAAGTATTGAAAAAGAGAAGTTAGAAAAATAGGAGAATTACGCGTCTTCCAAGTATAGTTCTATCGCTTCTTTCAAGTGTTCAAGCGCTTGTTTTTCAGAGTCTCCAAAGCTGGAAACGTCTATCTGAGGGCATAACGAAACGCATTGGCTTCCCTCTTTCCAAACTACTGCAGTGAATTTAACCATTGAAAACCACCTGGATTGATTTGAACCAGCGTTTAATAAAAACGTTGCTTTTTCTGTGAGAACGCGGTTTTTTCGTTTCGCGCAGGAGTTAAAAAAGTTGCCTTCGAGTTGTGTTTCACAGTAAGGGGTGGTTGTAGATGAAGAATGCGAAAGCAAAGAAAGAGTCATGTTGTTGCAGTGGGATAAGCGTGAAGAAGGCAGCGTGCACGCTCGGATTGCTGCTTGCTATCCTGCACGCGATTTGCGTGGGCGCTGTAGTCGCAACGAATGGAGAATTGATGGCAAAGTGGTTTGTACTGCATTTTACAGTAGTGCCGTTCACGATTCTTTCGTTTGACCCCGTGAATTTCGTGATTGGAACTGTAGTCGCGGGATTGACTGGAGCATTCATCGGTGGATTGTTCGCGTTGTTGTGGAACGCGTGCAAGGGCGGATGCTGCCACGAGTGAAGGGAAAAAAACTGTTTTTCTTTTTTTTGTTTTTTTTTTTTTTATTTTTCCGTTTTTTCATTTGCGTTTTTCTTTTTTGGGTAGAGTATAGGCGAGTGAATGGGTGTGAGCGAAGCGTATTTAATTAGTGAGAGTCCAGTGTTTGTTTGATGTTTGAAGAATTGCTTGAAAACATTGACCCGCGCACGTTGGACGCAGCGAATTTTGCTGGAGTGCTTTTTTTTCCTACAGTGCTCGTGTTGGCGAGCGCGTTTTGCTTTTGGCTCGTGCAGACGATTGCAACCAAGAGGGTTTACAAGATTGTGTTGGCTGAAGCGGGGAAGAATAAAGTGGCGAATTTTCTGGTCGCGTGGGCGAGCATTGCAAGCCACGAGTTGTTAGGGCATTTTGTTGTCGGCGTGACTACGGGGTCGAAGATAAAGGAGGTGCATGTTGGCGAGAGGAGGGGGCATGTTGTTTCAGGTTTCGAGCAAAGCTTCGGAGGCTTTTCGTCGTTGCTGTTCACTTCGCTCGCGCCTTGCTTTATGCCTCCGATAGTGCTGGTTGCGCTCGCGTTCTTCTTGTTCCCAGGAGTTGTTGTAAGCGATTGGACTAACGGCATTGATGGAGTGATAGCTTCAGTGGTTGAAAGCGTTGTCGGGTTGGCGATAGCTTCAAGCGATTTTTTCAACTTGAATTCGCTGTTGTTTGTTTACTTGCTTGTGGTGGTTAGCTTGACTGCGAGTTCTTCCCCTGAAGACGTTGCAGTGGTGATACGGCAGGCTGTAGCTCGCCCGCCTGCAGTGTTGTTCTTGTTCGTGCTGTTGGGAGTTGTAGTGTTCACTGCTGAAGCAATTGGAGCGAACGTTGTAAACCCTTTGTTGTGGGTGCTATTGCTGTCGTTTGCAGTAGTAATAGGAGGGCTGGCAGTGGCGTTGGCTGCAACGTTTTACTTGAAGAAATTACGGGAAGCGAGAGTAGTAGGGGGTGTTGCTTGCATGTTATTGCTTGTTGCAATTTACGTCGGGTTGAGAATGGAAGTGTTGAAGGAAGCTGCTTTTCTTTCGTTTGCTCCTTTTGCGTTGGTAACGGCGTTTGCAACGAGCTTGCTTATTGCAACAGTAATTGCAGCGATGAAAAAAAGAAAAAAAATTGATAGAAAAAAACGCGCGTGAACAAGCCAACATGCAGTGCAGTTTTGCACCAAAAAAAGCGTTTTTTGATGCAGTTGTGCACTAGTAAAGGAAGCCGAATGCAACGAGCGGGAGTTCGCCTTTGCTTGGAGTTCGTCCATCAACTACAAGGTAGTCCGGCTTTTGCCGCTTGTCTTTTCCAGGCCCTCCGACTTCGAAAGAGTGCTTTCCTATTGCAAAGTCAGGCATGCCTTTGCCGGGCAGGAATTTGGGGGAATGCTTGAACGCGTGTTGGACGAAAAATTCTTCTCTCAGCATGCCTTTGTCAGCCTCGCGGCCGAGCTCAGCGCAAATGCCTTGCCTGAAAGGCGGCGTGAGGTAGAATTTGCGTTCTTTGAACACTTGCCGTGTCGAAGACGCGGCAGGCGGGACTTCCTTTAACAATAACGCGTCTTTGAGCAGGGAAAAATACCGCATTACCTGCGTTTTTTCAACTCCGCTCTTGTTCGAAAGCGAGCCGAAAGACGTTTCGCCTGTGGACACTGCGGTTGACAAGAGAATTTTTTCAACTTCGGAAATGTTTTCCTGGCTTATCTTCCTGAAAACTACGAGGTCGTGGCGCACTATTTTGTCAATGAGAGGGAGAATGCCTGCGTCTGTTTCAAGCAGGTAGGGAAGCGCGCGGCGCATGTACTCTGGAATGAATGGGGAGTAAACTGACAGGCCGCGCCATTCCCCTTCCAGTACTTGCGCGAGAGAAAGCCACGGCAGTTCCACGCCTTGCTTGAAAAAAAGGTATTCCCTGAAGCTGAGTGGTTCGAGCGTGAGCGTTTCCACCCTGCGCGTCAACTCTGGAGGGTACAACGCAACCGCAGACGAGCCAGTAATGACGAGGGAGACTTCACCCTTGGCTTCCTCGAAAAAAGCTTTCACCGAAGAAAAATCCATGCAGTCCTGAAACTCGTCCAGCACGATAAAGTCCGCGCCCTTCACCTTGTAAAGATAAGCCAAAACGTCGTAAAGATCCTGCCCTTTCAAAGGCGCGTAATCCATTTGAAGAAAAGCATACTTTCTGCCGCCAGCCAACTGCGACAATAAGACGGTCTTGCCAGTGCCGCGCAAGCCCACCATCACGGTAGCTAACTGCGGGTTTTCAACAGACTTCTCCAACGCCGGGTACAAATGCCGTTTTTTGAGAAACTTTCTAGAATTAGACTCGACAATATTCGAGCCAATCGCCAACGCTTTTTCAACAATCTGCTCGTCCATGAGGTAATATGAAAACAAACAAGTATTTAAATGATGCAGTTTTGCACCAAAAAAAGCGTTTTTTGATGCAGTTGTGCACTAGTAAAGGAAGCCGAATGCAACGAGCGGGAGTTGATTTATTTCCTGCGGAAGCTGTCTACAGTGTTTACTGTTACTACGCCTTTTTTTGTTGTTTCGAGTGCGTGCGCGAGCTGGATGGCTGCATCTATTGAAGTGATGCATGGAACGTTGTTTTCAAGGCACGCGCGGCGGATTTTGAATCCGTCTGTGAACGGGTCTTTTCCTTTCTTGGGCGTGTTGATGACGAGCTGGATGTTTCCTTTTGTTATTTCCGAGACAATGTTGGGTTCTCCTTCGCTTATTTTCTTGAGAATGCGCACGCTGGCAGGGTTTTTGATTGCGCGCGCTGTGCCGTCTGTGGCGTAAATAGAGTAGCCGAGCGAGGATAGTTTGGATGCAATGCCGTCCACTTCTTTCTTGTCGTCAGGGTTTACGGTGAGCGCGACGTTGCCTTTCAATGGAAGATTCATGTTAGCTCCGAGGAGTGCTTTGTAGTAGGCAGTGCCGAAGTCGCGCGCGATGCCCATGCTTTCGCCAGTGCTTTTCATTTCAGGCCCGAGCACAATGTCTGTGCCTGGGAGTTTGAGGAACGGGAACACCACGCTTTTGACTGAATAGTGCGAGAGGATTGGCATTTCAGTCAAGCCTTGCTGTTCAAGGGACTGGCCGAGGAGAACTCGCGTTGCTACTTTCGCGAGCGGAACGCCAGTTGCTTTGCTCAAGTAGGGGATAGTGCGGCTCGCGCGCGGGTTTGCTTCTATAACGAAAATTTTTCCGTTTTGAATCGCGTACTGGATGTTGATAGAGCCGATGTTTTCGAGTGCGAACGCGATTTTGCGCGAGTAGTCAACCAGCGTTTTCTGGAGTTCGGGGGAAATGCGGATTGGCGGAGTTACGCAGGAAGCGTCTCCGCTGTGCACTCCTGCTTTTTCAACATGCTCCATTATTCCGCCGATGAGCAAGTGCTTCGAGTCGCTTACCCCGTCGATTTCGCATTCCAGCGCGTTCTCAATGTACTTGTCGATGAGCACTGGCCGGCGTTCGCTTACTTCAACTGCTTCCTCAATGTATTTGGAGATTTCAGCGTCTGAATAAACTATTTGCATTCCCCTGCCTGCAATAACGTAGCTCGGGCGGACGACGACAGGGTAGTTGATGTTGTTTGCTTCGCGCAACGCTTCCTCCTTGTTTGTTGCAGTGCCATTTTTTGGTTGGGGAATGCTGAGTTCGTTGAGAAGCTTGCGGAACAACTCCCTGTCCTCGGCAATGTCAATGCCTTTTAATTGAGTGCCGAGAATAGGCACGCCTGCTTTCGAAAGCGGGCCTGCGAGGTTAATCGAAGTCTGCCCGCCGAATTGGACAATAACGCCGTCAGGAGACTCGTTTTCAATCACGTTCATAACGTCTTCGAAAGTAAGAGGCTCGAAGTAGAGCTTGTCGCTCGCGTCAAAGTCAGTGCTCATGGTTTCCGGGTTGTTGTTTATCATGATTGACTGCACGCCTGCCTGGCGGAGTGCGAATGACGCGTGGCAGCAGCAGTAATCGAATTCTATGCCTTGCCCGATGCGGATAGGCCCGCTGCCGATTACGATTACTTTTTTCTTCTTGTCGGGAATAGCTTCGTTCTCGAAATCGTATGAAGAGTAGTAGTAGGGAGTGGTTGCTTCGAATTCAGATGCGCACGTGTCCACCATTTTATAGACTGGCTTTAACTCGAATTTCAAGCGCGTTCTGCGCACTTCAACTTCCTCGTTTTTCGTGAGCTCGGCGATTTGCGCGTCGCTGAAGCCCAAGCGTTTTGCATCCATTAAGAGAGGCCTGTCGAGTTTTTCGAGTTGCAGGCGTTTTTCCATTTCAACAATGTTTTTCATTTTCTCTACGAACCAAGAGTTCCACTTTGTTTTGCCTGAAACTTCTTGAACGGTTTGGCCTCCGCGCAGCGCGTGAAAGACTGCGAACAAGCGCTGGTCAGTGGGAGTTTTAAGCAGGCGTTCAACGTCTTCGGGTTTTATGAGCGTAACGCGCTTGCGTATTTCAATGCTGCGCACTGCCTTCAAGAACGCTTCCTCGAAATTCCTGCCTATTGCCATTACTTCTCCTGTGCTCTTCATTTGAGTGCCCAAGCGCCTGTCGCTTTCAGGCATTTTGTCAAAAGGCCAGCGCGGAATTTTCACTACAACGTAGTCAAGCGCTGGCTCGAAGGAAGCAGGAGTTTTTTTAGTTACTTTGTTTTGAATTTCGTGAAGGGAATAGCCTAATGCGATTTTTGCTGCAACGCGCGCGATGGGGTAGCCTGTTGCTTTTGAAGCGAGGGCTGAAGAACGCGAAAGCCTTGGGTTTACTTCAATCACGAAGTATTTTCCAGTGTTGTAGTCGAAAGAAAATTGAATGTTGCAACCGCCTTGAATGTTGAGCGCGCGGATTATTTTCAAGGAAGCAGTGCGCAAGCGCTGGTAATCGTCGTCGGAGAGCGTTTGGGATGGTGCGACTACTATGCTTTCGCCGGTGTGCACACCCATGGCATCAACGTTTTCCATGTTGCAAATCGTAATGCAGTTGTCGAAAGAGTCTCGCATTACTTCGTATTCTATTTCGCCCCAGCCAATAACGCTTTCTTCAATCAGCACTTGTTTTATGGGGCTGAGAGTCAAGCCGAGGCGCATTTGGTTGCGCAATTCTTCCTCGTTGTACACAATGCCGCCTCCAGTGCCGCCGAGAGTGTATGCAGGCCGGAGGACGAGCGGGTAGCAGAATTTTTTAGCGAACTCAAGCGCTTGCTCGAAGGCAGTGGCGGCAATGCTTGAAAGCTGGGGTTCGCCAATGCTTCTCAGCACGTCTGAAAACTTTTGCCTGTCTTCAGCGTCTTGGATTGCCTTGAAGCCAGTGCCGAGAACTTCAACGTTGTGTTTTTGCAGTATGCCTTTTTCCGCGAGCGCTACTGTGAGGTTCAATCCAGTCTGGCCGCCCATCGTGCCGATTATTCCATCTGGCTTTTCGCGTTCTATTATTTTTTCTATGAACTCTGTGCGCAACGGCTCGATGTAAACAATGTCTGCAATGTCAGGGTCAGTCTGAATGGTTGCAGGGTTGGAGTTTATGAGCACTGTTCGCACTCCTTCTTCTCGCAGCGAAGCGCATGCTTGCGATCCGGAGTAATCGAATTCCGCTGCTTGGCCGATGACAATAGGTCCGCTGCCGATGACGAGCACTTTTTTGATGTCTGTTCTTTTAGGAATTACACTCACCTTTTTTCGTAAACTGTTTAGCGTACGCGCGTTTTATTTCGCGAGTAGTTCGAGCAGAATCGCTTTCTGGATGTGCAGGCGGTTTTCAGCTTCGTCCCACACTACAGAGTTTTTGCTGTCGAGCGCGTCGCTAGTTATTTCAAGCCCGCGGTGCGCTGGAAGGCAGTGCATGACGATGCAGTCTTTCTTCGCTTGCTTCAGCATGTCGGAGTTTATTTGGTATGGAGAGAATGCTTTCATGCGTTCTGCTTTTTCTTCCTCCATTCCCATGCTCACCCACACGTCGCTGTAAAGCACGTCCGCGTTCTTTGCTGCCTTGAGCGGGTTCGTTTCAACTTCTATTTTCGAGCCTGTTTTCTGCGCGAGCTGGACGTATTCCTTGTTGAGAGGGTAGCCTGGCGGGCAGCAGAGCGTTACGCTCATGCCGTCTCGCGCGCACGCGAGCATGAGAGAGTTCGCCATGTTGTTCGCGCAGTCGCCTACGAAAACAAATTTTCCTCCCTTCTTGCCTTTCTCGCGAATAGTAAGCAAGTCTCCGAGCGCTTGGCACGGGTGCTCCAAGTCAGTCAAGCCGTTGATGACTGGCACAGTAGAGTTTTTCGCGAATTCCGCGAGGTCAGAGTGCTTGTAGAGGCGGAGCATGACTGCGTCAACGTAGCGGGACATTACGCGCGCAGTGTCCGCAATAGACTCGCCTCGGCTTATCTGCATGCCGGTAAAGTCAAGGTACATTGCCCTTCCGCCGAGCTGCGCCATCGCGACTTCAAATGAAATTCTAGTCCGCGTGCTCGGCTTTTCGAAAAGCATTGCAAGCGTCTTGCCTTTCAAAACATCAAGAGGCTTGCGCTCTTTCTTCAACTCTACAGCGCGAGAAATAGTAGCGTCAGCATCTGCTTTCGAAATTTCTTTTATTGACAGCAAATTCTTCATTCAAATCAACCCTCCAAAAAATTATAAGTACGTGTGCATTCATAAACTCTTTACAAACTCGTCGAACAGGAAGCTCGTGTCGCGCGGGCCGGGGTGAGCTTCAGGGTGGTATTGCGCGCTGAAAATCGGCAGTTCCTTATGCTGTAGTCCTTCAACAGTGTTGTCGTTGCAGTTAATTTGCGAGACGACAAGTTCTTTCGGGAGCGTTTTTCCGTCCACGGCAAAACCATGGTTTTGCGTCGTGATGAACACTTTGTCTGTTTGCAGGTCTTTCACAGGCTGGTTTGCGCTTCTGTGACCGAACTTCATTTTAAACGTTTTTCCTCCTGCCGCGTGCGCGATTATTTGGTTGCCGAGGCAAATGCCCATGATGGGGAGTTTGCTGAAGAGCTTGCGGACAGTGGAAGCGGTTTCAACCATTACTGCAGGGTCTCCGGGCCCGTTTGAAACGAGCAAGCCGTCTGGCTCGAGCGCGAGAATTTCTTCAGCTTTCGCCTTGTAGTTGACAACGGTAACTGAAATGTTGCGCGCATTCAATTCTCGCGTTATGCTGGATTTCACTCCGCAGTCTATCAGCACAACGTGTTTCCCTGTTTTTTTGAACGCCTCGTTTTTTGAAGTTGAAACTTTTTCTACGAAGTCGAATGAAGAGTAATCGAATTTTTTTGCTTTTTCAATGAGTTCCGCAACGTTGAGCTCGCCGGAGTAGCACGCGACGCACGCAGGCATTACGCCGTGGCTTCGGATTTTTCTTACTATCGAGCGCGTGTCAAGCCCGCTCACTCCAGGAATGCTGTATTCTTTAAGGAACGCATCTATTGTTTTCCTGCTTTTTCTGTGTGCGGGGTGAATGCAGTGCTCACGGACTGCATAGCCTGCAGCGTGAATTTTTTTCGACTCGAAGTCTTCAGCGTTCACTCCGTAATTTCCGATGAGTGGATAAGTTGGCAAGAGAATTTGGCCTGCGTAGGAAGGGTCTGTGAGCGACTCTTGGTATCCAGTCATGGCAGTGTGGAACACGAGTTCTCCGACGGCAGTAGTCTCTGCGCCGAAGCCTTGCCCGCAGTAAATTGAGCCATCGCTTAAAACTAGGACTCCCTTCAGTTCAGCCACTTCATTCACCTCAAGAAATTTCTTTATTAAGACATATAAATGTGCGTGCATGAAATTTTGCTCATGAGCAAAATGCTTTGGGGCGGAAGGTTTTCCAAAGAGCCGAGCAGGCACGTTCTCGAGTATAACTCGCGCGAAAACCTCGCGCTCGACGAACAGCTCGTGCCTTATGACGTTGAGGGAAGCAAAGCGCACGTGGTGATGCTGGGCGAGTGCAAAATAATGGAGAAAGAGGAAGTTGCAGGAGTGCTGCGCGCGCTTGTTGAAGCCGAGAAACTGTGGCGCGAGGGGAAATTTGAGTTGAAGCTTGAGAACGAGGACGTGCACTTGAACGTCGAGAAATTCGTGCTCGCGAAGGCAGGCAGTGGCGCTGCGAAAATGCATACTGCCCGCTCGCGCAACGACCAAGTGAGCGTTGACTTGCGAATGTTTTTGCGCGACGCGTTGAACGAAACTGCTGAAAAAACAATTGCGCTCGTGAATGTTTTGGTTGAAACTGCTGGAGAGAATGCTGAAGTTATAATGCCGGGGTACACGCACACTCGCGTTGCACAGCCGGTTACAGTTGGTTTTTGGCTGTCTGCTCATGCTGCGAGCTTGCTGAGGGAAGTTGAAAAGTTAGAGCAGGCGCACGCGCGTGCGAACACTAGCCCGTTGGGAGCTTGCGCGTTGGCTGGCACGAGCTGGAAAATAGACAGGAAGCTGACTGCAGAACTGCTTGGTTTTGACACAGTGCAGGAGAACGCTTTGGACGCGATCGATTCAAGGAACGAGTTTGAAGTAGAGGCAATTGGGTTGCTTGCGTCGCTCTCTGCAAAACTGGGCAAGATTGCTGGAGAGATAGTATTGTTTTCCGGAAGCGAGTTTGGGTTTGTAGAGCTTGGGGACGAGCACGCGACAGGCTCGTCTATCATGCCTCAGAAGAAGAATCCTGACTGCTTGGAAATAATGAGGGCGCGGGCAAACAGGATTGCAGGAAATTTTGTTGCAGCGCTTGCAATTCAAAAAGAGACTATTTCAGGGTATAACTCTGATTTTCAGGAAACAAAGCCAATGCTGTTCGAGTCGCTTGAAATAGTGGGCAGTTCGCTGGAGTTGCTGCCTGAAGTGGTAAAAGCAATGAAGTTTAACGAGGGGAGAATGATTGAAGTTTGCGAAGAGAATTTTGCCTGCGCGACTGAACTCGCTGACTTGGTTGCGCGCAAAGGAATTCCGTTCAGGAAAGCGCACGAGGTTGCTGGAAGCATTGTGAGAGAATGCGTTGAAAAAAAGAAAAAACTGGGTGAAGTGAGCGTGAAGCAAGTGAAGGAGAAAACGAAAGCAGTTGCAGGAGTTGAAATCAACGTTGGCGAAGGGGAATTGGCGAGCGCGCTGGACGTGAGTAAGAGCGTTCAAGCGCACGAGAACGGGCCGAACTCGAATAATGTGAAGAAGATAATTGCGGGGTTAAAGAAGCAGGCTGGAGAGAAAGGAAAGAATTTGGAAGCAAGGATAGAAAAAATAGGGAAGGCAAAGGAAAAGCTGGAAAGGAGAGTAGAAGCGCTATTGTGAGAAAAAAAATGGGAAGGCCGAGGAAAAAAGTGGGAGCGTTAGTGTGATTGTGTATTATTAAATTAACGTTAAGTATTGTTAAATAATGATATTTAATGATACTTAATAATGTTTGAGGAAAGCATTCGGTTGCCGTATGCATTTGCCAAACATATTCGCGCAGCTCTTTTTAAACGCCCGCAAGGCATAAAAACCTACTTTCACTAAATAATGAAAGTTTCACTAAATAGTGAAAGTGGTTTTATGAAGATAACGAGCTCGAAGGCGTATACGGTGGCTAGGTATATTCTTGAGAAGGGAAAGTTTAACCAGCTCGAGGCGAGCAGAGAAACCGGCGTTTCAATAGGCTTGGTTAACCGGATAACGCATTGGCTTGTTGAGCGCGGGTACGTCGCAAAAACCAGCAGGGGTTATGAGCTCGTAATGCCCGCAGCGTTCTTGTCACTTTTTCCAATTTACCGAAAAATGGAGAAGTTGGCAACGGCAACTTACAAGATAAACATAAAAGAAGCAGAGCTTTCAGCGCTTTTGAAAAAGCACCGGGCAGTATTGTGCCTCACTTCCGCATCGCAGTACTACGACGCGTTCATGCGCGACTCGTCAGTCCACGTTTACTGTGAGAACGACGGGCTGAAAAAAGAGCTCGCCAGCCGCTTGACTGGCTTGACGAGCGTGACGCTCTACTCGCCGGACGTTTCGCTTGATGGGGACGTTGAAAAGAAAAAAGGCTTTCTGCTCACAAACAAGCTTCGCACGATGATTGACTTGCTTTGCAGCAACAAAGCATACGCGGCTGAGAGCATGATGCGGAAAAGGTGGAAAAAGTGAGGGAACTCTACGACAAAGCGATTACTAACGCGAGCCTGAAGGAGCTTGAAAACTTCGCCAAATGGATGAACGAAAAAGTCGGGCATGCGCCAGTGATAGTCGGCGGGTGGGCGGCTTATGCTTACGTCGGGGGATTTGGGTCTAAGGACATTGACGTGATTTTTCCAAGTGAAACAGCAAAAGCAAAAGTTCTCGCAGACTACTTTCACCGCGAAGGCTACATCGAAAGGCGGCGAGATTTTTTCCAGAGTGAGTTTTACAAAGAGGCGAACGTGAAAGGCAGGAAGGTAGAAATAATCATAGACGCCGCGTCTGGAAGGAGAGTAATAGAAGTTACTGGAACGAATGCGAGAATCCCGTGGGCGTGGGCTGAAAAACACGGCATAAAGCACAAGTTTGGTGACGCTGAAGTCTACATTCCTGAAATAGAGCTTTTGATTGCTTACGAGATGGGTGCGGCAGTTGGAAGAAGCAACATGCTGAGGAGCACAATCGGGGAAGAAGCCACTTATTTGCACTCGAAAGTCTGAAAAGACGTTTACGACATTCTTTCACTGCTTCAAAAAAAGACTGAAGCTGAAAAGCTCGCGCATTTTCTGAAAGAGTCGCGGCTTGATGATTACCTGGACGAAATAAATGATATCGTGAAGAGGCACGAAAAAGAAGCAGACTTCATCGGGCTTTACTCGGAATACTCGCGAAAATTCAAGGAAATTCAAATAATAAAGAAGGACTAGAACAATTTTAATAAAATGGGTTACTCTTTTAATGCATTTCTGATTGTTTTAGTGGCGCTTTCCGCATCGAGTTTCTTGTTTTTGCCTTTTTCTTCCAGTATTTTTATTTCTTCGACGCGATGAACGCTATTTCTAGGAGTGCGATGATTATTCCTGCGAATGGGAACGTGAATACTCCGAGTGCTATTGGGATGACGCCCATTATTATTGGGATGAGCTTGAATTCTTCTTTGAGCGAAACGTATGCCGCGACTATAGAAACTATTGCGAGGAGTATCCAGAGTCCGTTGCATAGTTCGAAGCATCCTGCGAAGTTGCAGTTTTCTATCAATCCGTCGCACCCGCTTTTCGGCTGTTGGATGGCGGCAACTCCGGCGATGAGGATTGCTTTGGGTGCGCTTACGCATTCTCCTCCGTAGCAGTAGCCTGAACAGCATTCTTCAGTAGAACGGCAGCCGTGCATTCTGCACGTGCAGCTTCCGGAAATGCATGCGCCTCCGCAGCAGTCTTCGTTGTTCGTGCAGAATGGTTTTACTTCGCACGCGCGCGGAGTGGTGGTTACTCCATTCAAGCCGCTTGTTGACGGGACTTGAGGCAACGCGAAAGCAACAGGCCTGCCTGTTTCTCCGAGCGCGCGCGTTTCTCGCGACTCGCGCCTTTCTTCAACGTTGGGTTTTTCGCTTGCCTGCGCTCCGAGCACGCCGGTGCACAGCTCGTCTCCTGCGCGGCACTTGCACGCGCCAGTGTCAGCGTCGCAGTACCCGAACGGGCAGTCTGAGTCTTGAACGCACGTGGCGCACGCGCCGTTCGTGCAAGAGTTTGAACAACAGTTTTCGTTGCTTAAGCATTCTGTTCCTGAAACTATGCACGCTTGGCACGCGCCGTCAACGCAAATTCCAGTGGGGCAGTCGCTGTTGCGCGCGCAGCTCGCGCACAACCCGCCCAAGCACAAGTTGGTCGGGCAGTTGCTTGAGGAAGTGCATTCTATGCACGCGCCGTTCAAGCACTCGCCTGGAGCGCAGTCTTCGTTCGTGAGGCATGACATGCACGAGCCGTGGTTGCAGTAGTTCGTAATGCATTCAAAGTCTGTTTCACAGTCTGCTGCAACGCACGTTCCTTCAGTGCATTCGAAAGAACAGCAGTTCGCGTTTAAAGAGCATGGTTCGCCTGCTTCCTTGCATATTGCGCACGCTCCTCCTTCGCATAGTCTAGTGAGGCAGTCCCTGTTTCTAGTGCATGAAGCGCATAACCCGCCTTGGCACAAGTTTGAATCGCATTGCTCGTCTATTAGGCACTCGACGCACACGCCTGCGACGCACAAGCCGTCCATGCAGTCAGAGTCTGACTCGCATTGAGAGCACGTTCCTTCAACGCAACTGTTGCTTTGGCATTCAGAGTTGGAGTCGCATGAAGCGCACGCGCCGTTTTGGCACAAGCCCGTACTGCATTGAGCGTTTGAAGAGCAAGTGGTGCACGCATTGTCAACGCACAAGCCGCTTGGGCAGTCGCTCGAGGAAGTGCATGGAACGCACGCGCCGTTTTGGCACAAGCCAGTGGGGCATTGTGAGTTTGAAGTGCATGAAGAGCACACGCCGTTCAAGCATAATCCAGTCGGGCAGTCGTTGCTTGAAACGCACGAGCCGCACCTTCCGTTCACGCACGCGCCTGCAGAACACTCGTAGTCGTAAGAGCATGAAGTGCACGCGCCTTCAACGCACCTGCCAGTCAGACATTCTTCGTCTGCAATGCACGGCACGCACGCGTTGTTGACGCACAATCCGCTCGCGCACTGGCCGTTCGTCGCGCATTCCGCGCACTCGTTGTTTTCAAGGCACACGCCAGTCGCACAGTCGGAATTGGATTCGCACGGCTGGGTGCAAAGCAGAATGCTTATTGGAGAGTACGCGCTTTGGTATCCGGTTTCTGAAGCGCGCAATTCGTAAATGCCTTCAGTTTCCGCAACGAATTTTACTTGGCCGTTCGCGTCCGCTTGCAATCCGACCACTTGCTCGCCGTCCAGGCTCGCGGTGACGAACGCGCCGGAAGCCGGAGTTTGAACGTCTGAATGCGTGACGGTGATAGTAGTGGTTTGGTAAATGCATTCTCCTTCAACAGCGAGCAGGAGTTGAGGCTGTTGAGTGACCGTGCCGCTTGAGCCGACTTGAGCCAGCGCTATTGGCGGAATGCCGTTTATTTGAATGGTAATGTTGCCCGCGTACCCGTTCGTCGCGAGCGCGACTTCTTCTCCAATGCTTGTTACTGTTGAGGAAATGCCTGTGCCGTCCTCTCCTTTCATGAGCCCGACAACAACGAAATCGTCGTCAGTAGTGATGATTGCACCGTCGCTCGTGTAAGCAGTAGTTACGGTCACGAAATAGTGCGTGCTGTTGCTGTAGTTAGTGTAAGTGAAACCGCCGCGCAGGAAGCCGCTGGAATAGTCTGTTGAAATCTGGACGAACGTGTCGTCGCTCGAGTCAGTGTTGTCGTTCGAGACTACAACATAAGGAATGCCTGGGTAGTATGCAGTGTAAGAAGCAATGTCAACGTCCACTGCAGCACAACCGTTCGCGCCAACTGAAGAGATTGGGGCGAGTTCTCCAAGCGGCCCGCCTATGTTGAAGCTTATCAGCTTGAAGCTGCCTGCAGAATAATAAGCGAGGCCGACGTATTGGCCGATGCTCGCACTGCATATTTTCACGAACGCGTTGTCGTTCGTGTCGCCCAAGTCAGTGTAGCTCGCGAGCGTCGAGTCGTACGAAAGGTTCATTGACGCATTGTTTTCGTTCACGAGGGAAACGATTGGAGTCGCGAAACTCAAACTCGCGAAAAGCAATAAAGTTGCGAGGAAAAAAGTAAATTGGTTTTGCAGTTGAGTCGGCTTGTTGCCGACACAGTCAACTGCTGTTGACTTGTCGACATTTCGGCCGCAGTCGAAATCGTCGACTGCTCGACAACACGTGTTCGTGTTGTCGATTGTTTTGTTTGTGGTGGTTTTGAATTGTTTTGCAGTTGTTTTGTCAAGTTGTGTTTGTTTCATTTTTTACACCGTTTCAAGTTTCATGTGTTTGAATCAAGTTGACGAGTTTCCGTACCAGCGTTTTTGCGTTGTGAACAGGTTGTTGATCAACTCGAATGACGCTCTCACGTTTTCCTGCCTTTGCGAGTAAATACGCTGGTTTGGCGTTGAAGGAGTTTGCAGTGGAAGCGTGAGGGGAACAGTGCGCTTGAGCGTTCCGCCTACGAACACTTTTCCAGTGAACGAGTGCGCGCCGATGTACTGGTAGAGCGTGGGGTTCGTGTCGTACAGCTTGTTGCCGGTTGGAATGTAAGTGAACGAAACCCTGCCTGTTTCGTTCGTCGTCACTTCTACTGTCGCGTAAGTTACTACGCCTTTCTTTTGCCCGTTCTCCGTCCAAATTTGCGTGGGCGCGTTCGTGAGCAAGCTGTTCTTCTCGATGAGTTGCACTACCGCACTGTCAGCGTCTTGCCCGAGCGAGTTGTTCACGTGCAGCGTGACGTTGTAAGGCCTGCCTGCTTGCGGGAACGTGCGAGCTGGAAACCCGTCAATGTATAGAGTGAGGTAGTAAGCAGTCTGCACGGTGACGCTTGCAGTTGCCGGGTTGTTCGCGTCACTGCATTCCGGGACAGTGCTGTCAACATCGAGGACTGCAATTATAGTGTGCGCGCCTGTCTGGAGCGTAGTGTCCCACGAGGAGGAAACGGTTTTTGAAGCGCCTGCAGCTATCGGCCCGGTGACGCTCGTTCTGCTGATTAGCTTGGAAGGCGTTACAGAGTCGTAGTAGACTGAAACGTAAAAGTTGCTTGCAGCTTCAACGTTGCCAGAGTTTGAAATGGTGACGGTTATGCCGAGCGAGTCTCCGTCTTGCGGGGAGGAAGTGTTGAGCGAAACCGCGCCAGTCAAGTCGCTTCCAATGCAGAAAGAGCTTCCAATTCCGTTTACTACATAGTAGAGCGTTTGCGGAGTTGCTTGCGCTGTTGAAGGCGAGACGCCTGTATTCAAGTTTGCTACAGTAGTGCCGGTGAGCGTTGAGTCAACGCACGAGTTTCCGTAAGCGTCAGAGCAAATTCCGATTGCGAACGCGTTAGTATCAGTAGTGATAGTTGCAGTGCCGGTTGCAGTAGTGCCTGTAACGCTTGTAACGCGAACAGCGACTTTTTGGGTTGACGGGTTGTAAGAGTTTTGAACGTTGTTAGTGGTGAAGCTGCCTTTCAGCCAGCCGTTCTCTGCAGGAATATAGACGAACGCGTCGCTCGCAACGTCAACGCTCGCGTCTGAAGAAATTACTGCAAAAACTTTTCCAGGGTACGCTGCGAGAATAGAGTTGAAGTCAAGGTTGAGCGGTGACTCTGAGTAAACTGCAGAGCCGACAGGGTTTTCAGTGCCCAGCACTGCGAAATTGGAGGTGGGCGTGACTGAAATTATTTTGTAAGAATTGCCTGCACGGTAGAGGAACGTCGCGTATTTTCCGGCGAGAGTTCCCGGAGTGTCAGAGTAAACGCGGAGCTTCACTTGCGGAGTGCCTGTAACACCATCCACGTACGCGTTCGCTGGAGAATAATAGGAAACGTTTTGCGGAGAGCCTGAATCAAGAACAATGCTCGCGTTATAGTAAGTAGGGAAAACAATGGAAGAAAAGAGCAACAACACAGACAACAACACCACGTTTTGCTTAAACATTTTCACATCAACCACCTCGAATAAACATGAACGCGATACACGCACTAATAACAACGCTCCAAAACTTCAAAACATTTTCACACACAAAACCATTCAAAACTCCTAAACCCCAAAACTGCAAAACCCCAAAACCCCTAAACTCCAAAACTTCTTATGAAGATAAATATCCTTTCGCTCGGTCGTATACTCTCATTACTTCGTCGTTGAGAGCGCGCACGTTGTTCCAGCTGTACGTTGGAGCGTTCGTGCCGCTTGGTTCTGGCAAGAGCCTGTCCGAGTTCGTCAAGTCTGCAGAGTAAATTCTTGTTCCGTCTGCGAGTGTTACGCTCATGTTTAGTTTGTACGCGCCGACGAACGAGTCAAATCCTTGCACTCCTCCTGTCGGGAGTATAGTTATTCTGACGTTGCCGTCCGACGCCGTGGTTGCTTCGGCAAAAGCATAGTTGGTGACGTTCGAGTTTGTCACTTGAGTCATTGCCCACGGCTGGTAGCCGTTCGTTTCAATCACGCGCACGAGCGCGTTGCTTACTGGCGCTCCGCCCGGAGTGCGGACGGTGACGCTCAAGCCTGCAGGCTTGCCTGCAACGACGGTGAAGCTTGTTCCGGCAGAAGTTCCGTCAGTGTAAATAGTTATTGGGTGATTTTCTCCTCCGTTCCAAGTTTTCACGCGGTCGTACAAGCGGAGGATGTTGTCGTTGATGCTTAGAATGTTGGGCCTGTTTGGAATGCTTACCGCGCTTGAAGTGAGCGGGAGGTTTCTGTTCGTTACAGTATAGTTTCTTTCGAAGATTAGAATGTTCGAGTAGTAGATGCGCAACTGGTTTTTGTAAGCGCCTACAGCGCTCGCGTCAGCATACTGGCCTCCTGTTGGAATTACTGTAAAGCTCACGTTGCCACCGCCAGTAGTCGTCTCGGCGACTGCGTAGTTGCGCACGTTCGAGTCAATTGATTGGGGCAAAGCGAATGGAACGTAGCCGTTCGTTTCGTTGAACAGCACGCGCAAGCCTGACCCGTTCGAGCGTATCGTGATGTTGTAAGGCTGGCCGCTGTTCTCGAGAATCGAAGTGTCGACTCCGTTCACGAGCACTTGCATGCTTACTAGAGGCGCGACTGGCACTTGCAGTTGAACGCGCTGTGTTGAAGAAATATTTTTCGAGGACTGCACGGAAATAGTGTTGCTTGCTGAAGCGTTCAAAGTGTGGTTGTTGTAGTTGATGGTGGTGGCGGACGAGCTTGTGAGGATAGCGTCAGTGACTGTGAACCACGGCGTCAAGCCGTTCGAGACGCTTGTTGTTGAAATTAGCAGGTTGTTGTTCTTGTCCCACGCGCGCGCTTGCGCGCCTTCCAATGGAGCGTTCGACAAGTCAGTCGCGTTTATTTGAACAAGCCATTGGAGAGTGAGGTTTGAAGTCGCGTCGTTGTTTATCTTGTACGGAGGCAAAGCGCCCAACATTGTTATAAACGTGGCGCGGTTCAGGCTGTTGTTCAACGCAGTGTTGTTCGAGTAGTCGGTTGATTTTACGTCGTTCGAAAGCGAGTTGTTTATCGTCGAGTTTACGAGCAGGTTGTCTTTCGCGCCTTTAAAGAAAACGCCGTTGCTTGAAGAGTTGAGGATAGTGTTGTTGTAGAGCGTGTTGTTGTGTCCTGTAACGCGAATGCCGTTGGAGCAGTTGTTCACGTAGTTGAAGGAGAAAGTGTTGTTGTTTGCTCTGGAGTAAATGCCTTCAACGTTGTTTTTGAGCGAGTTGTTGCGGATGAAGTTGAATGGAGAAGCTGCGTAAATGCCTACGCCGCTGTCTATTCCAGCAGTGACTTGCGTGTGGTCGCGTGCAGTATTGTTTTCGACAGTGTTGTTTGAGGATTGCAAGTGGAGGGTTACGCCAGTGTGCGAGTTGTTCACGAGAATGTTTTCGAGGATGGAGTTGTTGCTTGATGATGACAAGTTGAAGCCGTGCGTGTTATTTTGCGCAGTGTTTCTGTAGAGCGTGGATAGGTTCGTGTTTTCAAGGTAAATGCCGTTCGTGAAGTTTCTGACGATACAATTGCGAATGGTAATGTTGCGCAGGTTGAGAGCTTGTATTCCGTTGAAACTTCCAGAGCCTGAAACGCGGGTGATAGTGCGACCGTTGCAGTCGAGAATTATATTGTCTGCTGCGAGCGTGAAGCACGTGCTTGTTGCAGAAATGTCGCTGTTGAGCATCGCGTTAGTAGTGAGCGTTCCGCACGAGACTGCGCCTATTGGAATGTTTACAGTCATGCTTGAAGAAACGTTTTTCGAGACAGTTGCAGAGTCTGCGCCAAGCGAGCCTGTGAGCGAGTGGTTGTTGTAGTAAGAGTTTCCAGTGCCTCGGTAGATAGAGTCAGTGACAGTGTTCCAAATAGTGTAGCCGTCGGAGTCAGTAGTGCTTGTTGCGATAGTGCCTCCACCGTTGTTTTTCACTGTTGCAGTTGCTCCTGAAATGGGCGTCATGCCTGCAGAGTTGAGCACGAGTGCGCGCACGAACCATTTTACGTACAACTGCGTGCGCGAGTCAACTGAAACCCTGCCTGATTCGAAGGAAGTGTTGAGTGCAGTGTTTGAGAGCGTGAATCGCGGGTCTGAAGAGGATGAGTGGAATGCGTAGCCGGTAATGCTCGTAATAGTGGAGTTTGCGACAGTGTTGTTGTCTGAAGTTTGGAAGATGATTGCGTTTGCAGAGTTGGAGATTGTTGTAAAGTCGATGGTGTTGTTGTGCGCTTCAAGGAACAGCACTCCGTTCGTGTTGTTGTTTATAGTGTTCGAGTTGAAGTTGTTGAGGAGAGAGAGAACAAAGTAAACGCCGAGCGAGTTGTTTTCAATCAAGTTGGAGTTGATGTTGTTGCCTGTGGGCTTGATGTTGCCTTCAGTTGAGTAAAGCGAAATGCCTTTCTGCGAGTTGTTGTAGAATGAATTGTTTGCAATCGTGTTGTAAGTAGAGTAAGAGAGGCGGAGTCCTTCCAAATTATAGTAGGCAGTGTTGTTCGCGAGCAACGTGTTGGAGGAGAACGCCAAGTCTATTCCAAGCGTGTTGTTGAACGCAGTGTTTCCGCGCATTGTTGAAGATGAAGAGTAGACAGCAAAGCCGTTTGCAGTGTTGTTGCGCGCAGTATTGTTTTCAAGCAGGAGAGAATTAGAGGAGAGGTAGAAGCCTTGGTTGTTGTAGTACGCAGTGTTATTGTTTAAAGTGTTTGAGGTAGAGGCTGTTGAAACGTTGTAGCCTGCGCGCGTTGAGTTGAAGGCAGTGTTGTTTTCAAGCAAGTTGCCAGTTGAAGAGGTTGAAATGATTGCACCTTGCGAGTTGTTGTAGAGCGTGTTGTTGATGATGAACGAGTTAGTGGTTTGAGTGAAGTTTATGCCAGAGTCGAAGTGGTGGATGACGCAGTTGCGGATTGAAACGTTGTTTTTGCTTGAAGCCTTCACTCCATCGCCGACTTTCAAGCCGTAAATCGCGTGCCCGTTGCACTCGAGGATAACGTTGCTCGCGCCGAATTCAACGCACGTTCCTGTTGGGTTGTACAAGTCTGCTTGAAGCTGGATGGTCTTCCACTGGGAGTCTACTGCAGAGTCGCAAGTGGAGCACGTGTTGCAGAAGCTGCTCGTGAACTGGATGTAGACGCCGGTTTCGTTGTTAGTATAGTTTATTGGAGTAACGTTTGTTCCGCTTGCTGTTCCTTTCGAGGCAGTGAACGTTTGCGGGTTGTAGTTGGAGGCAGTGGAATCGTTGGCAGTATAATTTTGGCGGACGAGGAAAATAGGCGTAAAGCCTTGAACGTTCGTAGTTAAGCCAGTCATTGCAGCAGTGTAATCACTGGGGGTGTAAGAGTTGGGCTCGCTTCCGCTTGCTGAAACGCTTACGCCGGAGTCGAACACAACATCTCCAAGCGAGTCAATGACCCCTGCTTTCACGCTCCAAGCAAAAAGTGATTTGCCTAAAGCGTTTTCCTCCAATTGAGTTGAATTTACTGTAATGTTCGAGTCAATGCTTGCGAGGCCGTAGCGGGAATTGTTTTGAATTTCATTATTGTCTGTAATAGAGAGTTTGCTGTTCGCAGTTGCGATTACTCCGTTGAGCGCGTTGAAGTGAATGTTGTTCGCGTAAAGCGCGCAGTCTCTTGAAGAGTAGAAGCGCATTCCTTCAAGCGAGTTGTAGCTCGCGTTGTTGCTGGTAATGGTCGCGTTGTGCGAGCTTAAGTAAACGCTCAACCCGTATAGAGTGTTGTTCGTGAGGTTGTTGAGTGTGAGTGAAGCGTTCAATGATTGGGAGACGAGTGCTCCGCTTAACGAATTGTAGTAGGCAGTGTTGTTGTAAAGCAAGTTGTTGCGTGACTGGCTTGCTTTAAACCCGTTCTGGGAGTTGTTGAAAGCAAAGTTTTGAGTAAAGTTGGTAAAGTCTGAAGAACCGCTTGAGCTGAACCCGTCTGCAGTGTTGGAGTACGCAGTGTTGTTGAAGAGTTTTGTAGAACTTGATTGGGCGAGCGTGAAGCCCGCAAAGGAATTGTTGTACGCAGTGTTGAAGGTTAGCGTGTTGTTGTGCGAGAGGTATGAAACTGAAACTCCGGATTGTGAATTGTTGTAGGCAAAGTTGAAAGAGAGCGTGTTGTTTTCAGAGCCAGTTACGATAGTGAAGCCGTCGAGCGAGTTGTTGCGCGCAGTATTGTCTTGAATGGAATTGTTTGTGGACGCGTGAACGCGCAAGCCGTTGTCGTAATTTTCATGCAGAGTGTTGTTAGTAATATTGTTAGAGTTGGAGCGAACCAGGGATATTCCGTCTTTGGAATTATTGTACGCTTCGTTGTTAAGGATTATTGAATAGTTCGAGTCAGTCAAGTTGATTGCAGTAGTAAAGTTGAGAATGCGGCAGTTTTGGATCGTAACGTTTTTTCTTCCTGAAGCGTTTATTCCTGCTCCAATGCCGTTGCCAGTGATAGTGTGATTGTTGCAATCGAGGGAAAGAAAGTCGCTTGTGAAGGAGAGGCACGTGCTTGTTGCTGAAATGTTTGCAGAGAGCGTAACATTAGTGGCAAGAACGCCGCACGTTGCGCCTCCAAGGAACACGTCTATAATGCCAGTAGAGGAAATGTTTCGCGAAGCAGTGGAAGTTGCTGTTTCAGTAAAGGAAGTTATCGCGTGGTAGTTGTAGTACTTGGGCGAAAAGCCGAGAGTCGAATCGTTGACGATTTGCCACGTGGGAGTAATGCCGTCTGAAGAAGTGTTTTCCGAAAAGGCTACGGAGTTGAACGCGTTGCGCGCTGTAACGTTCGCATTGTTGATTGCTGCAAGCCCGATGGACTCGCGAACGCGCACTCGCACATACCACTGGAGCGTCAAGTTGCTGGTCGCGTCGTTGAAAATCTTGGAACGGTCGAAAGTAGTGTTCAAGACTGTATTGTTGTTCGAGCCAGTAGTTGAGTTGAACGCAGACTTACCGCTTGGAACTCCGGAAATGCTGGAGTTTGCTACGAGCGAGTCATTTGAGTTTTGGAAGTAGAACCCGCTCCAGCCGTTGCTTGAGAGAGTTTCGTTAGTGAAATTGTTTCCTTTCGAATATATTATGTAAACGCCATCGTAAGTGCTGCTCGTGATGTTGTTGAAGTAAAAAGAATTGTTGAATGAATAATCCACGTACAAGCCGCGAGTGTTGCTTGAGAGGTTGTTGGAGAACACGGAGTTATTGTAAGAATTTCCTACTTCTAAGCCCATTAAGCTGTTGCTCGAAAGCGTGTTGAAGTGCACAAAACTGTTGTTGCAGTATGTCAACAACAGCCCTCCGAATGGGTTTGAAGTGATGTTGTTAGAAGAAACGTTCACCCAGTTGGACTGGTGAATGTTGATTCCGAAAACGTTGCCTGAAACGTTGTTTGCGTACACCAGGTTGCGGGGGGATGATTGAACGTAAATTCCGCGCGGGCTAGACGCTACGATAGATTGGGAGAGGACGGTGTTGAGGTAGACTTTGTTGTCTGGGGAAGAGAACAAGTAAATGCCGTGGTCAGTGTTGTTGAAGACAGTGTTGGAATAGACAGAGTTATTGGTGCATTCCCCCAGAGTTATTCCTTCATGCGAGTTGTTGAACACGCGGTTTGAGTGAATAGAGTTGTTGCGGGAGGAGGTTAGGTAAATGCCGACGTTGCTATTATAAGAGACGTTGTTTGAATGGATGGAGTTATTGTGCGATTGCGAAGCGTAAAAGCCGTAAATAGAGCTGGCATTGATGCTGTTGAAGTAGAGTGAGTTGTTGTGTGATGTGGACATCCGGATGCCGTACTGAGAGCTGTTGGAAATGCTGTTTGAATAGAAGGAGTTGTTGTGCGAGCCAGATATTTCAAAACCACCCCAGCCAGTAGTCCTTGAAACGTTGTTGAAAGAGAAAGTGTTGTTGTCTGAACTGGAATAGACTCCAATGCCGGCAATGGAATTGTTGGAGACGATGTTTGAAGAAACGTTGCCATAAAGCGCGCTTTCAAGCCTGATTCCGCGAATCAGGTTGGTTGAAACGTTGTTTGAAAAGACAGTAGTGAAGTTAGAATCCCAAACGTTTATGCCGATGGAGTTGTTGGTCACATGATTGTAGGAGAACGTATTGTTGTTTGCACGGAATACTTCAAGGCCGCGAGTGTTGTTATAGACAAAGTTGGAAGAAATGGAATTGCTGTTGGAATAGCGAAGCAAAATTGCAGACCAGGAGGACGACGTGTGGTTGGAAACGTTGTTGCCGCTGATGGAATTGTCGTGGGAGACGGAAAGCCAGATGGCATTCACAGTATTATTGTGAATGTTGTTGGAAGTAATGTTTGAAGAGTTTGAGTTCGTGAAATAAACTCCTAATTCGGAATTGTTCCAAACCCTGTTGTTAGTAATATCAGAGTAATTTGTTTTCGTAAAATTAATTCCAACAGTAAAGTTGCGGATGTTGCAATTGCGAATTACGAGATTTTTCCTGCCAGTAGCGTTCACTCCAGCGCCTATTCCGTTGCCTGTAACGTTGTAGCCGTTGCAGTCGAGAGTAATGCTGTCCGCGTTGAAGACGAAGCACGAGCCTGCTGCTTGAACGTTGCTTGAAAGCGTGACGCTGTTTGAAAGCGAACGGCAGCCTCCAATGCCAAGCTCTATCTGCTGCGAGTAAGTAACGTTAGTGGAATTAGTGGCAGTGCCAACACCTGTTTTTGTTGCAGTGAACGTGTTGTTGTAATACTTGGGCGAAAACCCGAAGATAGTGTCGTTCACTGTAAACCACGAAGTCAACCCGTTGGAGTCCGTAGTGCCGGAATACGCTTGCGAGCCCAACGCGTCAGTAACAGTAACCGTTCCACCGTCAACGTTCGCGCCGTTCCCGTCAACAAAATGAACGCGCGCAAACCACGCGACAGTCAAGTTGGAAGTAGCGTCGTTGTAAATCTTTATTCGGTCGAAAGTAGTGTTCAGGACAGTGTTGTTGTGGGAACCATCGGTGGAGTTTAACGCGTATTTTCCGCTTGGGACTCCTGAAATGCTGGCGTTTGCTACGCGCGAGTTGTTCGAATTTCGGAAGTAGAACGAATGCCTTTGATTGTCTTCAAGAGAATCGTTCGTGAAATTATTGCCATTGGACACGTAAACATAGGCGCCTTCCTCAGTGCTGTTGATTACTCTATTGAAGGAAAAAGAATTGTTGAAAGAACTGAAGATGTACAGGCCAGAGGAACAATTGGAAATGTTATTAGAGTAGATTGAATTGTTGTAAGCGTCACTGGACCATATTCCGTAGGAAATGCTTTTTGACATTATGTTTGAATGAACGTGGCTGTGGTTGGAGTAAGATAAGAGCAAACTTCCGCGAACGCTTAGATTGTTTGAGGAAACGTTCGCCCAGTTGGAGTAAGATATTTCAATGCCGTAAGTGTTGTTTGAAACGTTGTTGGAGTAAACGAGGTTGCGGTGGGAATAGTAAATGTAAATTCCGCGCTGACCACCAGGCGCAACAGTTTGAGAAAAGACAGTGTTATGGTGGACAGTGTTATCTGGGGAAGAAAACAAGTAAATGCCGTGGTCAGTGTTATTGAAGACAGTGTTGGAGTAAACGGAGTTGTTAGTGTTAGAATTCCATAAGCTGATTCCTTCCTGTGAGTTGTTGAACACGCGATTTGAGTGAATGGAGTGGTTATCCGAAGCTGAAACGTACAATCCAACCCAGTTGTACGAGATGTTGTTCAAGGAAACGGAATTGTTGTGTGAATTGAAGATGCTAATCCCGTTTGAAGAACCGTTGTAAACGTTGTTTGAAGAAACACTGTTGTTGTGCGAGGAAGAGAGGTAAACGCCGCTCGAGGAACTATTGTAAATGTTGTTTGAAGTGATGTTTGAAGAATTTGAAGTCGTGAACATTACGCCATACCAAGAATTGTTCCAAACCCTGTTGTTAGTAATATCAGAGTAATTTGTTTTCGTAAAATTAATTCCAACAGTAAAGTTTCTGATGCCGCAGTTTTTGATGATTATATTCTTCCTGCCAGTCGCGTTCACTCCAGCGCCGTTGCCATTTCCTGTAATATTATATCCGTTGCAGTCGAGAGTAATGCTGTCCGCGTTGAAGACGAAGCACGAGCCTGCTGCTTGAACGTTGCTTGAGAGCGTGGAGCTTGAGGTTAGTGAGGCGCAGCGAGTGGAGATTGTGACTCCGAGTTCGACTTGGGCAGTGGTAAAACCTGCCAAGAGTAGTATGAGCAAGGCTGGCAGGAATGCTGTTTTTATAGTCGGTTTCATTCTCTCAAATATTGGTTAGATTGTTATTTAAATGTATAGGTGGAGTTTGGACAAATTTACGACGTTAAAAAAAGAGTTGAAGTGAAGCGGAATTGGCAGGGTATTTTTGCTGTTTTGCAGTGGTTTTGAGCAGGTTCTGAGTTGTTTTGCGGTGGAGTCGCAGAGTTATTGTTGCTTTCGTTATTTTTTTGCTTGTTTTTTTTCTGCTTGTTCGTGCTTGAATAAAGTTTTAGTCGCTAGGAATGCAATTATTGCGAGGAGTGTTAAGATAATTGCGAAAGGAATCAAGTCTATTGGAGTTTGCTGTTGCGCCGTGGGGGGTGCAGTAGTGGCATTAGTTTCGTTTTTCAAGAGTATTGCTGCGTCTTCGTAGACGTTTACGTTCACGCGCTTGCTCATTTGAAGCTGGATGGACACTTGCCCGCTTGCTGCTTGTTGCTTGCGCGCGTACAAGTTGCCAGTAATATTGCCTTCAGCAAAATTGTAGTTGCTGGGGATAGTGGCGGTTACGAGGACAGACGCTTCGCTTGAAGGCGGAATGGTGAGCGTAGTTGGGCTGACTGTCACGAAGTTGTTGAAGGCGCAAGGACCTGCTTCGTCGCAGCCAGTGTAAACTTCAACGGTTATGGGCTCAGGCTCGTCGTTCAACAGCCAATTATAGTTTGTAGAACTGCTTGAGCCGTTGCGCACGTCCAAGTTGATTGTGCCGGCGAATTGCTGGAAGGAGAAAGCAAGACTGGAGATTGCAAGGAGGCAGAACAATAACCTGAATATTTTTTTCATGGAAAACACACCTCTTTCGAAACATATTTGCTACAATTCATGATTGCGAACAGTTGTTTTTAACTTTTGTCTTTTTTGCTTAGTTGCACGCGTTTGTTATCGTGATGGATTGCGTGTAGCTTCCGACTGCTTGGCTGGATGGAATCACGAGTTGGATGGCAGTGTCGAAGAATTCTCTCACTGCCAAGTTGCGGTAGTAAAGCGTGTTTGAAGCGCTTAAAACGTCTTTTCCAGCGTAGCTCACTCCGGTTTCGTTGTAGTAGTGAGTGTTTGAAACGCTGAAGCTGTTTCCTCCGCTCGTCCAGTCAGCGCCTGCGATTGAAATGTTTGAAAGCACAGAGCCTGCGTGCGTAACGCGGAATGCTTGCTCTGAACTCGCTTCTCCCAAGTACACGCTTCCGAAAGCAATCGACGTAGTGTTGAAGCTCAACCCGCAAGTGGATAAGAGCGTGAGGTTAACGTCAGTCGTGCCGGTAATGTTGAGTGAAGCATTAGCTTCTCCGGTGTTCGTCTTGTTCGCGTAGAACGAGTGGTTGTTGAAGCGCGTTATGCTCGAGTCGTTGTTCGTCCTGTTGTCGTAAACGTAAAAGTACTCGGTGAAGCCGTTCGAGTCAGTCTTGAAGTCTTGCGCGAGTGCAGTGTAATCTGAAAAGTTGTAAGAGCCCTTGTGCAGCGTAACATTAGTGACGTTCACGTTCGCATTCTGGATTACAGAGCCTGCGGAGTTGTTTACGAACACGCGCACTTGCCACGCGAAAAGCGATTTTCCTAGGGACGAGTTTCCGAGTCGAGTGGCATTCACTATTACAGTAGAACTGCGGCTGGAGAGAGAATAGTTTGAATTGTTTTCTATAATGTTGCCGTCTGTAATGTCAAGGGAGGAGTTGAACGCGAAAATGCCGTTCCGGCTGCGCGTGATGGAGTTGTTTTGGAATGCTTTGTTTGAGAAAGAATCGCTTAAGAAAACGTTCGCGAGCTCGTTTTGCAAGAGCGTGTTGTTCACGAGCGTTATGTTGATTGACGAGTTGAGGAATGCCCCGTAAGCAGAGTTGTTGTAGGCAGTGTTGAAGGAAACGTTTGTCGAGTTCGAGTTCGTGAAGAAAATGCCGTAAAGCGAGTTGTTGTAGAGAGTGTTGTTGAGCACGTCAGAGTGGTTGGTTGAAGTAAAGTTTATGCCAGTAGTAAAGTTTTGGATAACACAGTTTTTGACTGTAATGCTGACTTTGCCGGTAGCGTTCACGCCCGCACCGTTCCCATTGCCGTTGATAGAGTACCCGTTGCAGTCGAGAGTGGCAGAGTCTGCAGTGATTGTAAAGCACGTTGTTGAAAACGAGACGTTGTGCAGTAGGGTGGTGTCTTGCCATATTGGCCCTCCGCAGAAGTTGAATTCGATTTGTTGGGTTGAAGTAATGTTCAAGCTTCGCGTGGCAAAGCCTGCGCTCGTCTCGTTGGCAGTGAACGAATTGTTGTTGTAGTAGACGGGTGAGAAGCCGAACGTAGTGTCGTTCACGACGAACCACTCGGTCAAGCCGCTCGAGTCTGTTTGGCTTGAAGAAAAGCGCGTGCCCAACGCGTTTGAAACGTTCACGTCAGCGCCTTCAAGGCTTGAAGCCGAGCCTCTTGAAACGTGAACGCGCACGAACCATTGGAGGGTAATGTTGGAAGTAGCGTCGTTATAGATTTTTGTTCGGTTGAAAGTAGTGTTGAGGACAATATTGTTGTTCGAGCCTTCAATGGAGTTTAACGCGTAATTTCCGCTTGGGACTCCTGAAATGCTGGAGTTGGTGATGTGCGAGCCATTCGAGTTTGCGAAATAGAACGACTGCCTTTGATTGTCTCCGATAGACTCGTTAGTGAAATTGTTTCCGTTGGAACTTTGAATGTAAAAAGCGTCGAGAGTGTTGTTCACAATTCTATTGAAGGAAAAAGAATTGTTGAAAGAACCGTAGACGTAAATTCCGTAGGAACGGTTTGAAACGTTGTTTGAAAAAATAGAATTGTTGTAAGCATCGTTTATGTTCACTCCAGTAGAACTGCTTTTTGACAATATGTTTGAATGCACGTAACTGTGGTTGGAGTAAGACAAGCCTAAGTACCCGAGAACGCTTACGTTGTTTGAAGAAACGTTCACCCAATTGGATTGATGAACATCAATGCCGAACGTGTTGTTGGAAACGTTGTTAGAGTAAACGAGGTTGCGGTGGGAAGTGTAAATGTAAATTCCACGCGGGCTGCCAGGCGCGAGAAGCTGGGAAAAGACAGTATTGTGGTGGATAGTATTGCCTGGGGAAGAAAACAAGTAAATGCCGTGGTCAGTGTTGTTGAAGACAGTGTTGGAGTAAACCGAATTATTAGTGCAATACCATAAACTAATTCCCTCTTGTGAATTGTTGAACACGGAGTTTGAATGAATGGAATTATTGCTGGATGACAGGAGGTAAATTCCGATCGTGTTGTACGAAACATTGTTTAAAGAAAACGTGTTGTTGTTTGACTGCGTAGCGAAAATACCGCTTGAAGAACGGTTTGAAATGTTGTTTGATGAAATAGTGTTATTGTGTGAAGAAACGAAATAAATGCCGTTAAGGGAACCGTTGTAAATGCGGTTTGAAGTGATGTTTGAAGAATTGGAAGTAGTGAAGAATATGTCGTAAAGCGAATTATTCCAAACCACGTTGTTCGCAATGTCAGAGTAATTCGTTTTAGTAAAATTAATTCCAACAGTAAAGTTTCTGATGTTGCAATTGCGGATAATTATATTCTTCCTGCCTGTTGCATTCACGCCCGCACCGTTCCCGTTGCCAGTAATGCCGTAGCCGTTGCAGTCGAGAGTGATAGAGTCTGCTGCGAAGTTGAAGCACGTGGTTGTGGAGGACACGTTGGTTGAAAGCGTAGTGCTGCTCGAGAGCGAACCGCAGGGGAGCACTAGTTCTACTTGCTGGGTTGAAGTGATGTTCAAGGATTTCGTAATTTGGCCGTTGCCCGTCTTGTTCGCACTGAAACTATTGTTGTTGTAGTAAACAGGCGAAAAGCCGAAGATAGTGTCGTTGACAGTAGTCCACGCAGTCAACCCGCTCGCGTCCGTCTGGCTTGAGTGAAAACGCGTGCCGAGAGCGTCAGTAACGTTAACATCCGCGTTTTGAATATTGCTTCCGCTGTTGTCAACAGCGTGAACGCGCGCATACCACGCGACAGTCAAGTTGGAGGTAGCGTCGTTGCTGATTTTGGCATAGTCGAAAGTAGTGTTGAGGATGGTGTTGTTCCACGAGTTGGAGGCAGAATTGAACGCGTAATAACTCGCTGGAACTCTGGAAATCGAGCAGTTCGTTATTTTTGAGTGGTTGGACTTGTAGAAGTAGAACGCATCTTGCAGGTTGTCTTCAAAGGAATCGTTCAGGAAAAAAGAGTAATTAGACGTGGAGATGTACGCACCGTAATGCGAGTTGTTGAACACGCGGTTGAAGGAAAAGGAATTGTTGTGTGAAGTGCTCAAAAAGTAAAACCCGTCATCCGAATTGTTGAAAACCAAGTTTGAAGAAAGCACGTTGTTGTTTGATGCTGACAGCGCAATGCCGTCGTCTAAATTGTGCGAAGCAGTATTGTTGGAAAGAGTATTCCAATGCGAGCCAGTGTCAATGAAAATGCCGGTGTCTGAATTGTTGGAAGCATTGTTTGAGAAAACAAGGTTTTCATTCCCGCCTTGAATGTGGATTCCTTCAGTGTTTTGAAATAAATGGTTGAATGAAATGGAATTATTGTCTACCAAGAGGTAAATGCCTGTTGACAAGTTGCTGATGTTGTTGAAAGAAAAAGAATTGTTGTAAGCAAATGCCCAAGCGTAAATTCCTTTGCCAGCACTGCTCATATTATAGATGGTATTTGAAGTGAAGTTTGAAGAGTTTGAAACTGTGAGATAGATGCCATAAGCGGAAATATTCCAAATCCTGTTGTTCAGAACGTCGGAATAGTTTGTTTTCGTGAAATTAATGCCTATCGTAAAGTTTCGGATGTCACAGTTTTTGATTACAATGTTTTTCCTGCCAGTAGCGTTCACTCCCGCGCCGTTCCCGTCGCCGGTAATATTGTAGCCAGCGCAGTCGAGAGTAATACTGTCAGCGTTGAACACAAAGCACGAGCCTGCTGCTTCAACGTTGCCAGTGAGAGTAGTGCTTGAAGAAATCGCTCCGCAGCCTGATGAGAGTTCTATTTGCTGTGAGTAAGTAACGTTCGCGCTTGCCGAGCTCGAGCCGTAGCCTGTTTTGCTTGCAGTGAACGAGTTGTTGTTGTAGTAGCGCGGGGAAAAGCCGAACGTAGTGTCGTTTACTGTGAACCACGCAGTCAAGCCGCTCGCGTCTGTAGAGCCTGTGAACGCTTGCGAGCCGTAAGCGTCAACAGCAGTTGCAGTGCCAGCGTTTATGTTCGCTCCAGTAGCGCGGTCTGTATAGTGGATGCGCGCGTACCAAGCGACAGTCAAGTTGGAAGTAGCGTCATTGTAAATTTTGGAACGGACGAACGTAGTGTTGAGCACAGTGTTGTTCCACGAGTTGGAGGCAGAATTGAACGCGTAATAACTCGCTGGAACTCCGGAAATTGAAGAGTTCGTTATTGTGGAGTGGTTGGAATTGGAGAAGTAGAACGCGTCTTGCAGGTTGTCTTCGATAGAATTATTCAAAAACAAAGTAGAGTTTGAGCCAGACGAGTAAACGCCACTTCTTGAATTGTTGTAAACGCGGTTGAGTGAAACGTTGCAGTCAAAGGCGGTCGTCATGTTGATGCCGATCTTGGAGTTGTTGAAAATGTTGTTTTGAGTGATACCGCTTTTGAACGCGTCTAGCAGGCAAATGCCGTCTTTTGAATTGTTGAAAATGCTGTTGTTGTAAACCCACATGTTCCACACAGTGTACGACCCTCCGATGGTTTGCAGGTGCACTCCGTCCAGCGTGTTGTTGTAGAAGGAATTGTTGTAAATGTAGAGGTCTCTCCCTGACGCGACGTACACGCCGTGTCCTCTGTTAGAGTAGAAGTTGTTGAAAGCGAGCGTATTGTTCCAAGCGTAAAAAATGTAGATGCCTGAACTGCTGGAGTTTGAAATGTTGTTGTACGCAACGTACGAGCCTTGAATGCTGGTCTGGCCTATAACAGAGCGCAAGGAAATTCCGGAACCAGTCTTGCTGGCGTTGTGAATGTTATTGTAAGAAATGTTGGTATTGTTTGAAACATCCACGTACACGCCCCAGTAAGTCGAGTTGAAAATAGTGTTGTTCGTGATGAGGGAGTTGTTCGTCTTGGTAAAGTTTATTCCAACGAGGAAGCTTCGAATGTTGCAGTTTTTTATGGTAATGTTTTTTCTTCCAGTCGCGTTCACGCCCGAGCCAACGCCCCTGCCGGTAATGCTGTAGCCAGCGCAGTCGAGAGTAACGTTGTCCGCGTCAATCACGAAGCACGTTTGGGTTGCGAAAAGGTTCGAGTAGAGAGTAGTGTTTTGCGTGAGAGTAGAATTGCAGCCTACTACTTGAAGAGTGTTCGTGACTTGCGCGCTTGAAAAAGAAATGAAAAAGAGTAGGGAGAAGAACGCGGAAAGCAAAACCGTTTTTTCAAGCGTTCGCAGTTCAAGCATTTTCTCAAAACCTCTCAATTCAACAGCAAAACAATTCAAAAATATTCAAAACCCAACAGGCAAAACAACTGCAAAACCACAGAAACGAAACCACTCAAAACCACATAGACAAAACCCCCACAAACAAAACGACTGCAAAACAATTCAAAACATTTTCACACACTCAAAACAACTGCAAAACTAATCGAAACTCCTAAACTCCAAACTCACTAAACCCCAAAACTCCTAAACTTCTAGACTTCTAAACGTTTTACGTTGGCGGGCATGAGACAGTGTAAGTTATTGTCTGCGTGTAAGTGCCTGTCTCTTGGCCTTCTGGAATTAATGTTTGCAGGTAGGTAGTGAAAATATTGAGCGGGGCGAGTGGCACGTAGGCGAGCGAGTTAGAGCTTTCGAGAGCGTACTTGCTCGCGTAAGCAACGCCGGAAGTAGTGTTGTGGAATTTAGAGGAAGTGACTGAGAACGAGTTGCTTCCGCTCGTCCAGCTTGTTCCCGAGATTTGCACTTGACTGCTTACAGTGCCGGTATTGTTTATGGTGAGCGCTTCTTCCGAGCTGGTTTGCCCGACTGCGAGGGTTCCGAAGTTTACTGCGCTCGTGTTCGCGACGAGCCCGCACGTTGCGCTCAAATTAATGAGGATAGTGTAAGGATACGAGACTCCAGTCACGTTCGTGTTGTTCGTGCCGTAACCGCCTTCAGTCTTGTTCGCGCGGAAAGAGTGGTTGTTGTAGATAGTGACGGTGTTGTCGTTGTTCGTCTTGTTTTCGTAAACGTAGAAGTTTGAAGTGTAGCCTTGCGAGTCGGTGGTGAAAGACGAAGTTACGGTAAAAAGAGTGTTAGAGTACGATGCCAAGTGCCCTGAAACGTTCGTCACGTTCACAGTTGCTCCCACGGCAGGCTCGCCAGTGTAGTTATAGACAGACGCGTTCACGTACCACGCGAACAAGCTCTTGCCGCGTGTTGAAACTCCGAGGTCGCTCGAGTCAACTGAAACGTTGCTGCTTGTACTCAACAGAGAATATCCTGAATTGCCTTCAATCAATCCAGGATTTTGGATGCTGCCGTTGGATGAAATAAATATTACGCCGTCAGTTTCGTTCAAAACCCTGTTCGCAGACAAGCTCGCGTTCAAAGAGTAAGCCAAATAGACTCCAGTGTTGGACGTATTGTAAATAGTATTGCCAGTTATGGACGCGTTATTAGAATACTGCAAGCTGATGCCAGTACCAGAAGAAAGGTTATAGATCGTATTGTTGAATATGCGAGAGTAGTTTGAGTTGTAGAAATTAATCGCGTCGCCACTGCTGAAGTTGATAGTATTGTTGTATATTGCGGTTAAGTCAGACGCTCCAGCATATACGCCGACACCACCACGGGAAAGATTGTTTAAGTACACGGAATTGTTTCTTGAAGTCGAAAGCCATACTGCATAACCAGTATTGCTTGACAGAATGTTGAAGAAAACTATGTTGTCATTGCCTGAAGAGAAGAAAATGCCTACAGCGGAATGGTTGGAAACATTGTTGGAGAAGACAGTGTTGTTGTGGCCGACGAGCACTATGCCGCGCGGTGAGAATGAAACGTTATTGTTGGAAATAGAGTTGTTGTTTGAATAAATCCAGACGTTAGCATAAGAATTGTTTGAAATGCTGTTTAAAGAAACGTTCAGGTAGAGAGAGGATGAAGACAAGATTCCGTACACGCTGTGGTTGGAAATGTTGTTTGAAGAGATAGTGTTGTTGTCTGAAGATAAATAAATCCAAATGCCGGTATTTGAATTGTTAGAGATATTGTTGGAGGAAATAGTGTTATTGTTTGACGAGTATGCAAGGTAAACGCCGTAGCCGGAATTGTTGTAAACGTTGTTTGAAGTGATGTTTGAAGAGTTGGAGGTAGTGAAATAAACTCCGTAAAGCGAGTTGTTCCAAACTTGGTTGTTGAGAATGTCGGAGTAATTCGTTTTAGTAAAGTTTACTCCAACAGTAAAGTTTCTGATGTTGCAGTTTTTGATTACGATGTTTTTTCTTCCAGTCGCGTTTACTCCAGCGCCGTTGCCGTTGCTTGCAATCGAGTAGCCGTTGCAGTCGAGAGTGATAGAGTCTGCTGTAAAGTCCAAGCACGTGGTTGCAATGCTCACGTTGGTTGAGAGAGTCAAGCTGTTCGCGAGCGACCCGCACGGGAGCACGAGTTCCACTTGCTGGGTGGAAGAAATGTTCCTGCCTGAAGAAATAGCGCCTTCGTTCGTCCTGTTCGCGCTGAAACTGTTGTTGTTGTAGTAAACAGGCGAAAAGCCGAGTGTAGAGTCGTTCACAACAAACCACGCAGTCAACCCGCTCGCGTCCGTCTGACCTGAAAACTCGCGCCTGCCCAACGCGTCTGAAACGTTCACGTCCGCATTCTGCAAGTTGCCACCGTTATTACCTGTAACGTGCGCCCGCGCGTACCACGCGACAGTCAAGTTGGAAGTAGCGTCATTGTAAATTTTGGAACGGACGAACGTAGTGTTGAGCACAGTGTTGTTCCAAGAGCTGGTGACTGAGCTGAACGCGTAATAACTCGCTGGAACTCC
>JACRGF010000035.1 GCA_016212395.1 Microcaldota archaeon | reverse complement strand
TTCAAGCTGGGCTACCCTCAACCTCAATTCTTCAACTTCATTCATCTCTAATCGCCAAACAGCTTTCGACGAAAAAGAATTTCCACTTTTCGGTCAAAAACCACACGTCGGAGCTCCGACGCAGCTAAACACATACTGTTTATCGTTCGGCAGCATTAACCCGCCAGCACAGCTACTCGCTGAAGTAGTCCTTGAATTTTTTTGTAGTCTTCAGCACTTTCGTCCTTCCTTTTCTCCTCGCTTCAACAAAGCCGTTGTGGGAGAGTTCCTTCACGTACTGGTAGACAGTAGTGCCAAGCTCGTCCACCATCTTGCTCTGCTGGATGCCTTCGTTGCGGGAAATGAACGCGAGCATTTTCAACGCGCCGTGCGAAACCTCGGCATCCTGCGCAAAATCTTTCACGAGCTGGGCGAACGGGTTCTTCAACCGCATTACAAACTCGTTGTTCTCCTCGATAATAACAATGGCGCTGTTTTTTTCAGTGTACTCCTTCGCAAGGTTTTCAGCAATGCCTTTCACGTAGCCAGGCGCGGGAGTGCCCAACAATTTCCCCAATGCGTCGATGGACAACGGCTTTCCGCTCATGAACAACGCGGCCTCCACGACGCGCGCCGGGTCAAGATTTGAAACGTCAATCGCAGGCGCAACAGGAGAAGAAACAGAAAGAAGCACAGCATCACTCGCAGTGTCGGAAGCGCCAGCCCCTCTTTCTACAGCCTGAACTTCTTTTTCGTCCTTTACTTCCTCGAGCAAGTCGCTTATGCTCTCGCTTTCCCTGCTCGCCTCTCCGACTATTTCCTTCAACTCCGAATTGGATTTCGTGGTTTCAAGCCCTGCTTCCTCGCTTATTTCCTTCTCAAGCTGTTTTTGCTCAATAGCTTCAACAGCTTTAATCACGGCAATCTGCTTTTTTTCTTTTTTCTTTTTCGCCAAACTCAACACCCTTCAAAAAAAATTTATTGAATGCAAAAACGTTTTTTCACGAGCTTGCTTTTTTCTTTCCCTTCCCTTTGCTTTCAACGCTTTCCACAACTTCTTTTGCTTTCAAGTGAATGAATATTTCCCCGAAAATCTCGTCTTGAATAAGCGAAACTTTCGCTTCCTGCGACAAGTGAAGCAAAGGCAAAAGCGTGCGCACTATTTCAAGCGGGTTGCGCTCTGTCAAAAGCGAAGAGAAAGACGCCAGCCCTTCAGAGTCAGCGTTAGTCTCTATGCGTGAAAGCAATTCGCTCATCTTTTCTTCAATGTCGTACTTTTGCAGTTCGAGCTCGATAATTTGAGGAGTGATGATAGGCCTCTCGGCACGCTGTTTTTTTTCTGACAATACGCGGTCAAGCGCTGAAAGCAGTTCAGGGAGCGTTGCCTTTCGCTTCGGAGGAATGCGCGTGCGCAGGGAAATCAAAGGAATTTCAACAGGCGCCTTCCCGTCTTCAATGAACACTTCCTCAGCCATTTCCTGCACTTGCTCTTCAAACTGGAGCGCTTCACTCTTGAAACGCAAGAGAATGGACGCAGCGAGAATAATGTTCGCTGGAACGTGAAGCTCAAGCACCTGCAGTTCTTTTATTTTCTCCATGTACTTGTCCGCAATGCTGACAATGTCGATATTCCACGCGTCAAACTGCTCGCTCGCGACAAGCTCGACGAGCATCTCGCGCCACGTGGGCTGGATTACTATCTTCTCCAAGTCAACTGCCGCCTCAGACTGCATGCAGAAAACATTGCAACGCGAGAATATAAATATTGCTGAACAACAGTTTCCAAGGCGATGGAATTGACTGGAGAAAAAAAACAAGGCGCTGGTGGAAATGAAAATGCTGAAGCGCAGAAGCTCGTGAGCGAAGCCAAGAAAACAGTTGGGCTTCTCACATCGCTTAAAAACACCGGAAAACTCGTGGCAGAAAAAGTGAAAATTATAAGCACGAGCATAACCTCTTTCTACCAAGAAAAAAAAGACTTCGACGAATACTCCGAGCAACTCGAGAAAACTTTTGAACAGCTTGGAAACGATTGCGAGGCGAAACTGCTTGAAGCGAGAAACAGGAACGACAGGCAAGGCGAGTTTTATTCCACTGAAGTGCTTGAAGCGCTTGAAAGCGAGTACACGAAAGCGAGAACGCGCATGGAAAAAACGTACGGCGCGAGATCAGAAGCAAAAACGAAACGCAGCGAATACGAGCGCGTGATAGTTGAAGTTAAAAGCGTGCCTGAAAAAGTAATGTCTGAAATCGCTTGAACTCCTAATTGAGTATTTGGAAGTCTATTACTACTTGTGAAACTCTCGGCGCGTACGGCCGCACGACGCGCTTGCAAAGCACTTTCACGCGCCTGCCTTGCTTCTTCGCTTCAGCACGTACTGCCTTCAACGCTTTTTCGAACGGCTTTGCGTCTTCAGCAAAAGAATACAAGTGCACAACACAGCCTTTCCTTGCAGCTAGAAAAGCTTCACGCAAAAACTCTTCAGCACCCTTCGGGAGAGGCATGAGCACCCTGTCCGCGACTCCAACAAAACTAGCAGGAATTATTTTGCGCACGTCGCCTTCAACAATATCGACATTCTCTGCTTTGTTCAACTCAATGTTCTCGCGCGCGTACTCGCACGCTGCAGGATTAAGCTCAATGCACGTTATTTTCGCAAGAGGATGCTTTCTAGCAATCACTAAAGCAAACGGCCCGACTCCAGCAAAGAAAACCAGGACGCGCTCGTTCTCTCCAGCCAACTCAGCAATTCGCTTTCTCTCAAATACGAGGCGCGGAGAGAAATAAACTTTCTTCAAGTCCAGCTTCATCCTGCAGTTGTTTTCAGCGTAAATCGTTTCAGACTGCTTTTCGCCAGCAAGCCACTTCAATTTTCTCACTCGGAAAACTCCCTGCATTTCAGACGCTTTCTTGAAAACAGCGCGCACGCTCTTGTGCACGCGCATTACTGCTTCTGCTATCTGCTTCTGTTTTTTCTCGAGCACTTCAGGAATTTCAAGCACTGCAACTCTTCCGACAATGTCGAAAGAAGAAACAAGCAACGCCAACTCTTTTTCCGACAAGACGCCTGCAAGCGCCTCTTTAATGGAATTAGGCTTGAGAGTTCGAACGCGCGCTTTCTTCTTCACGATTTCAAAGCCGGAAATTTTCTTCAACACTGGAAAAAAAACGAATTTGCCGTCTGAAAAAACCCTGCGCGTTTTGTCGAAAACTCCTGAAGAAACAAGCTTGCGGCGAGTTTCCTCTGCTTTCCTCTTTTCAACTTTAATGCAATCATTTTTCAATAAATCACCGCAACTGCTCGCTTAGCTTCCTGTCGATTATGAGCGCTTGCTTGAGCGTGATTGAAAACGCTTTCGGAGTTTCGTTCACTTCACTCAGCTTGATGAACCGCCAGCCCTCGCGCGGCATTTTCCACGCAATGAAAGTGGTAATTCCAGTGTTTTCCTCCCACTGCTTCAACGCGTTGAACTGTTCCTTCGCCAAGTTGAGCGAGGAAGCACTCCAGCTTTTGCACTCGAACGCGAACTGCTCGCCTCTCTTGAACGCGAGCAAGTCAGGCGAAGGAGAGCCCACTCCAGAGCCTGCAGCGCGAATGACGGAAAAACCTTTCTCAAGAAAAAAGTGAATCAATTCGCGCTCGGCGCGCGCGCCCTTCATGTACGTTAAAACCATAAAATCAACTTTAACGAAACAACAAAGTCAAAACGATTCAAAACTTCTAAACTCCGAATCCATCGAAACAAAACCACTGCAAACAACAGTTAATTAAACGAGGATATTAAAAAGTTGTTTGAGAAGTTGAAACAGTTTTTGTTTTTTGTCTTGTAAGCTTTATGAGCGTTAGTGAAGATTGCCTGCGAGGTGTTGTTCATGGTGTTAAGCGACCGCGTGAAGGGAATCACTCCGTCTGCCACTCTCGCGATTACTGCGAGAGTAAAGCAAATGAAGAAAGAAGGCGTAGACGTTATTGGGTTTGGCGCTGGAGAACCTGATTTTGACACTCCGAAAAACGTGAAGAAAGCAGCAGTGCAAGCACTAAAGGAAGGAGTTACGAAGTACACTCCAGCAAGCGGCACAGACGAGCTGAAGCAAGCAGTATGCGACGCGATGAAAAGAGAGTGTGGAGTTGATTACGCGAAAGAGAATGTGGTTGTCTCGTGCGGGGCAAAGCATTCGCTTTACAACTTGTTTCAAGCGCTCTGCAACCCTGGAGACGAAGTGGTAATTCCGTCCCCTTACTGGGTGAGCTACGAGGAAATGGTGAAGCTCGCGGGCGGAGTGCCGGTGTTTGCGGAATGCAAGTTTGAGGACGAGTTCGAGTTGAAGGCAGAAGCAGTAAAAGCGAAAATCACTCCGAAGACTAGAATTATTCTAGTAAATTCTCCGAACAACCCTACTGGAGCAGTTTATGAGGAAAAAGAATTGAAGGCGATAGGCGAGCTCGCGGGCGAACATGCATGCACTATAATCAGCGATGAGATTTACGACAAAATGGTTTTCGGGAAAAGAAAAAATGTTTGCGTTGCTTCTTTAGGAGAGAAAATAAAAGAAAGAACGATTACAGTGAACGGAGTTTCAAAAACCTACTCGATGACAGGCTGGCGCATTGGCTGGGCAGTCGGGCCTGTAAACATAATGAAAGCAATCTCGAACATGCAAAGCCACGCTACCTCGAACCCTACTTCATTCGCGCAGAAAGCTTCAGTGGAAGCGTTGAACGGAAAGCAAAACTTTGTTTCTAAAATGGCGCGCGAGTTTAACAAAAGGAGGAAGCGAATAGTTGCGTTGCTGAATGAAATAAGCGGAGTTGAATGTCCTGAGCCTAACGGCGCGTTCTACGTATTCCCGAAAGTAAGCTCTTTCTACGGAAGCAAATGGGGCGAACGAACGATAAACGGCTCGCTAGATTTAGCTGAATACCTGCTCGGAGAAGCGCGAGTGGGAGTAGTGCCAGGAATAGCATTCGGCTCTGACGCAAACGTGCGCTTGAGCTACGCGACGAGCATGCAAAACATTGAAGAAGGAGTGAAAAGAATAAAACAAGCACTCGAAAAACTGAAAGCAAGCCAAGCATAATTTGTATATAAATATACAAAAATAGATATGTTTTTATAGTGATTAAAGTATAACTGTATTGGTGTTATTATGCAGGAATTAGTTCAGTTGGAGAAGGAGCCTCTTCATTACCCGAATTTGAAGACTGTCTTGATGGTGGAAGAAATTTTGAAGAAAGAACAGTTGCCGATTAAACGCGAAGCGTTGAAACGCAAACTCGAACGGCAAGTGCAGCACCAGACTCTCAACGTGATTCTTCAGTACTTAGAGGACAGTGGAAAAATTATTGACGGGCACAAAGGAATAGTGTGGATGTACAACCCAAGCAGTAAACTTGCGAAAGCAGTAGAAAGAGGCCTGAGAGTGTGAAAAAACCTGTCGCAGTAGTAATAGCAGACGACATTCTCCCAGCGTATAAAAAGCTTGTTGAAACAGCAGGTAAGCATAAGAAATATTATTTTTTTGTAGGGTGTGATTAATGAGCGGTTTGTTTGAGCGCATTGCACGCGAGAAAGGAGACGTGTTCAAGGACGAGCGAGCTTTGCTTCCAGAGTTTCTTCCTGAAGTTTTGCCTCACCGCGAGCGCGAAGTGAAAGAAATCGCGTTGGCGCTCCAGCCTGCGAGCGAAGCACGCAAGCCTGAAAACATCGTGTTATGCGGGCCTCCGGGCACTGGAAAAACGAGTTGCGCGCGCCACGTTCTCAACGAATTGAAGGAATACTCGAAAACAGCAGTGCCGGTATACATTAACTGCTGGGAGTACTCCTCGCGTTATGCCGTGTTAAGCAAAATAGCTGAAGCTATTGGGGAAGTACTGCCTCCAACTGGAAAAGCGCACTCTGAAATTATTTCAAGCATAAGCGAAAACTTGAAGAAAACAAAAAGAATTCCAATCGTGTGCTTGGATGAATTAGACAGGCTGATTGCAAGCAAAGACGGCGAAGACGTTTTGTACGACTTGCTTCGCTCGCGCGACGTGCTCAACGCAGACGTTGGAGTAATCGCAATTACTAACGACGAGGAATACTTTTTGAAGCTGGACGCGCGCATCAAAAGCTCTCTCGGGCACAAAAACCTGCTTTTCGCGCGCTATACTCCGCAACAGTTGAAAGACATTTTGAAGGAAAGGTGGAAGCACGCGTTCTTCGAAGAAGCTGATGAAAACGTAGTGGGAGTGTGCGCTGCGCACGCAGGCAAGCAGGGAGGAGACGCGCGCGTTGCAATAAACGCTTTATGGCGAACTGGAAAAGAAGCAGAGAAAGAAAAGGCAAAGAAAATGGAAGTAAAGCACGCCAAGCAAGCAGTAAAAGAAGCATTCCCTTCGAAAAAAGACAAGTTGGAAGTAAAACTAGAGCCTCTTGAACGAAAAATAATAGAGTTGCTTGAAGAAAAAAAACAACTTACAACTAGAGAACTTTACGACGCGCTCAAGCAAAACGAGCGCACGATACGAACGCACTTGGCAAGGCTTGAAGAAACAGGATTAATTGAAACAACGACAATAGAAAAAGGAAATGAAGGAAGAACTAGAATAGTAAAAATAAAAAATTAATTACAGGTTTCCTGCTTTTATTCTAGCTGTTTCAAGCATGCGCGAAACGTGCGCGGTTGACAATTCCAAGATTAATGAAGCGATTTCCCGTTCGTTTCTACGAGTATAAACGTAATCATTAGTGCGTTTCAATGCTTCAGCAGCCCCTTTGCCTTCTCTAGCTCGGTAGGCAAGCAGTTGTTCATGAGTGTTACTTTTTTCCACTAAATACTGGAACGTAAGGCCATTGTCAAGTACACTGCCTTTAGGCAAATATAACGTGAGCAGTAGGCCATCAATTCGGCGTGAAATTGATTTCGCATACTCATCTGCAACACGCTCGTAGTAATGACTCGTGCAGTCTTCAACTTTATCTCGAAACGCGTCTATTACAAGCGTCTCGTTAATGTCAATGAATTTAAGCAAATTTTTAGCGCCTTGCCTTCCTGCTAACTCTTTAACAAAATAACTAACATCTGAACCATCAATAGGCACTTCAATAGGCACGCCTTTTTTTCTCGCAAGCTCTAAAATTCGCCTGGCTGCAATAGCTTCTTCAATCTCTTGCTTTAGCGTTCTGCGCTCAGATTTAATGGTAAGTGTTTAGCTGCTCCCTCGCATTGCAGCAATTAACGCAACCTGCGGGTTGATTCCCTGCAAGTTCCAAGTCGCAACCATTGATGCAAGCACTTCGTAGATTCCTGCTCCTTTCTGGTTTCTGAGAGTTCCCA
>JACRGF010000034.1 GCA_016212395.1 Microcaldota archaeon | reverse complement strand
TTCCTTCCAGATAGCTTGTAACAGCGACCAGCTTCATGTCCACACCTGTTTGCTTCATTTTTCCACCCCATGCTTATGGGTGGAAAGCGGACAAAATTGCTGTCACTCTTTTAGGACATTTTGGCTGTCACCATACACCTATTCTTCCATTTTTTTTGTGGTTTCGCCCGCGCTTTTTTTTCTCTCAAATTTCTATTTTTTTCCCGCTCGAGTCCCTGAAAGTTTTTCCGAATTCTTTTGTTTTCGCGAGCGTTTGCGCGTCGAACACCGGCCCGTCCCTGCACACTACCAGCTCTCCTACTGCGCAGCTTGCGCATACTCCGAGCCCGCATTTCATGAACCTGTCGAGGCTTGCTTGGCAGGGCACTTTGTTTTTCAAGCACGCTTCTGTTACTCTCGCCATCATTTTTTCAGGTCCGCACGTGTACACTGCGTCAAACTTTTTTTCCTTGAGCGCTTTTTCAAACGCTTGGGTTGCAAAGCCTTTTTCTCCGCACGTTCCGTCGTCCGTGCATATCGTTGTTTCGCAGTCCGGCTTGAGCATTAGTTCTTTTTTCGTTTTCGCGCCCATGAACACGCATGCTTTCGCGCCTGTTTCCCTTGCTTTTTTTGCGAGAAAGCGGATTGGCGACACTCCGTACCCTCCTGCTACGCACGCGATGTTTCTTCCTTTTATTTCAAACCCGTTCCCGTAAGGCCCGCGAATCCACACTCTGTCTCCTTGTTTTTTTTCGTGCAAAGCAGCGCTTACTTTCCCTACTTTCGCTATGCTTATTGCCAACGGGTTTTCAGCTCCTACTCCGAAAGGCCGTTCACCCACTCCGGGCTCCCAAACCATCACAAACTGCCCTGGCTTTGCTTCCAGCTTTCCGTTCAAAACAAGCGTTTTAACCCTGCTTCCTTCCTCGAAAACTTTTTCCACTTCAAAAACTTTGTAAACTTCGTTTCTTTCGCACAATAAAACCACCAAGCACTTCCAATTTCGCGCAGATAACATCGATAAAACTATTCGCGCGAATTGCCGTATTCTTTCGTATTTTTTTCGCGTAGTTGTTTTGCGTTTTTTTTTCCAACTTCGCTTTCATTTTTTTCGCGCGTTTATTCTTCCAGTTTTATTTCTTTTATTTTCGCGTATCCTTCTTCTTGCATGAATTTTTTGATTTCGCTTGTTATCAGGCTGAACACGTTCGCTCCCCTGTAGAGTGTTGCGCTTCCTATTCCTACTGCTGTCGCGCCTGCCATGAGCATTTCCACAGCGTCTTCTCCAGTGCATACTCCGCCTATTCCTATTACCGGCACTTTCACTGCTTTTGAAATTTCATGCACGCATCTTACTGCTATTGGCTTGATTGCCGGCCCGCTTACTCCGCCTGTTCCTGCGCTGAGCACTTTTCTTTTCGCGCGCACGTCTATCTTCATTCCGCTTACAGTGTTTATTGCTGCAATAGCGTCCGCGCCTGCTTTTTCCGCTGCTAAAGCTATTTCAGCAATGTTCGTCACGTTTGGAGAGAGTTTCGCGATAATGGGAACGTTCGTGTTTTTTTTCGCTTCTTTCACTACTGCGCTTGCGAGTTGCGGGTCGCTTGAGAAAGTGCATATTCTTCCCACGCTGCTTTCAACGTGCGGGCACGAAATGTTCAGTTCAATCAAGTCTGGTTTTGTCTTGCTTATTTCCTTTACTGCCTGCCCGTACTCTTCAACCGTCCCGCCGAAAACGCTTGCAACGAGCGGCACTCCTAGCTTTTTCAATTCGCTTCTTGCTTCCTCTAATTCTTCTATTTCTTCTTTCACTCCTGGGTTGCTTAACCCTACTGCGTTCATTACCACGTCGCCCCAAGTGATTACTGTAGGGTTTTCGTTTCCTTTTCTTCCCTGCATGTTGCAGCTTTTGCTTGTTACTGCTCCAGCTCCTGTTTTCGCGCAGGCTAAGAGGCTTCCTGCGCTCACTCCCAAGTAACCGCTCGCGAGCACTGTAGGGTTCTTGAGTTTTACCCCGCACAATTCAACGCTCAAGTCTGTCATTTCAAAAACCTTTCTTGCTTTTTCCATGCAAAAAATATTTTCAAGCAACGTGCTTTCTCGCATTCTCGTTTGTTTGTGCATTGTTTGCTGTTCGCTCGTTTTTTTCGCGCGTTATTTTGTTTGCGTGTCCGTCGTCTTTGTTTCGCGTATTCGTTCTTTTCTCCGTGCGCTAGCTTTTTTTTCATGCGTGATTTTTTTTATTTCGGCTTGTTTTCTTCGAGGAATTTTATTGTTTCTTCTTGTTTTTCTTTAGTGATTTTTCCTTTTTCTACTAATACTTCCAGCACTTGTTTTATCCCCACGAGCGCGTGCAGTTTGTATCCTTTCGCTTCTACTGTTTCTTTTCCTCCCTGCTGCCTGTCCACTACTACGATAATGTCTTTTACTTTCAAGCCTGCTTCTTCGAGTGGCGCGATTGCTTCGAATTTGCTTCCGCCGTTAGTAATCAAATCGTCTATTACAAGGACTGTTTCCCCTTGCTCGTATTTTCCTTCGATTTTTTGTTTCGTCCCGTATTCTTTCACTTCTTTTCTGGTGTACACCATGGGCTTGCTTGTTTTTTGCGACGCGAGCGTTGCTATCGGAATCGCCGTATAAGGAATGCCTGCTACCCTGTCGAACTGCATTGCCTTCGCTTTTTCAGCTATTGCCTGCGCTATTCCATCGAGGAGTTTCGGGTAGGACACTAGGAGGCGCAAGTCTATGTAGATTGGGCTTTTGATTCCGCTTTTCAACACGAATTCTCCGAATTTCACGCAGCCTGCTTTCTCGAGTTCAAGGATTAGTTGTTCTTCATTCATTTTTTGTGCACCTATTCTTTTTCTTCAAACGACTATTTAAATAAATAAGGTTTCAAGCGTTGCAGTGCCTCATGCTTCTCGCTATACTCTTCATATTACTGCTTTAAATACCTGAAAATGCATATCATACTATCATGAACGCGGGGCTCGTCGCAAGATCGGCTGCTGCAACTTCTCGTCCTACAGTATTTCATTCGTTTTCTGCAATGCGTCCTTTGGCAGAGCGACTTTTAGGGTTTTCCTGTCAGAGAAGCAAGCACGGCAAGAGCAGGGTGAGATTGCCTAGTACTCATTTGCCTCCTGCTTGGATTATTGATGAAATACTGCGCAGGGAGCGTGAGAAACAGCAAAACGAGCGTCCTCAGCCTCAGTTGGAAATTCCTGTTTATGATCCATCGCGTGTTCCACAACGCCCGCCTTCTGAAGATGAGGGTGAGCAGAAGCGTGGCGTTGTGATTATTCAGTTGTAATCCTTTTTTTTGCGTGCGTGGGAGTTTGCGAGCTTGTTTTTTTGCGAGTTTTTTTTCTCGTTGTTTTTTGCGTGCAGTGTTTGTTTTTCCTGTTTTTGTTTTTATTCGCGTGAGCTTGTTTTTTTTGCGTGCGTGGAAGTTTTTTTAAGTTTGCTTTGCAACTTTTTTTCTTGGTGGTTTGTTTGGCTGGCAAGGATAAAACCGTTTCTTCTGTATTCGACGTTGATTCTGTTGTTTCTGATTTGGTTTCTCGCTTGAAGCTTGCTGATTCTAATGTCAAGATTTCGATTGTGAGGCAGTTGGGCGAGTTGCATGCTGTTTCTGCTGTTGATTTGCTCGTTGGGTTGCTACGTGATTCGAGCGTGCTCGTGCGCGTTGAGGTTGTAAAGTCCTTGTCTTCGATTGACTCTATTTCTTCGCGTGAGGCTGTTGTTTCTGCTTTGAGTGATGAGAACGAGCGCGTGAAGACGCTTGCTATTGAGGCGTGCGGGAAGTTGAAGATTGCCGACGCTGTTCCGAGCTTGGTTTGCTTTCTTTCTTCTTCCAGTCTTCCGCGGGTTCGTTGCGCTGCTGCTGACGCGTTGGGAGAATTGAAGGACGAGCGTGCTGTAAAGCCTCTTGTTTGCTTGCTTAAGAGCGAGGGGCACGCTACGCGCATTTCTGCTGTTGAAGCGCTTGGAAAAATAGGTGGGAAGGAAGTCGCGCAGGCTATGGCGCTTCACTTGAACGACGGCAACTCTATAGTGCGCAGGGAAGCGGCAAGCATTCTGAGGAGATTGAAGGAAACAAGCTGAACGTGAATTTTTTTTATTCAAGCATCCATTTCCATGCGGGCTTTACAGTTATTTTCTTGCCGCTCACGGTGAACTCGTCTTCTTGGTTGTGGGATGCTATCATCCCCTCATCTAGTTTGAATTCGTCGAGTGCTTCGAGCAAGCCGTCAATCTCCCGTTTTTTGTTGTCTTCAGTCAGCTTGCTGCAGGCTTGAATTGCTTGTGTTATTTTTCCTTTTTCTTTCACGGCGAAGTCGCACTCGTTTTCTCCGGAGTAGTAATACACGTCCTTGTTTTTCCTTCTGAGCTGCAGGAAGACGGCGTTTTCAAGCATTCGCCCGCTGTCCTGAGAGAAGGAAGCAGAATTCGCTTGCGCAAGGCCGTTGTCTACTGCATACACTTTTTTCGGGTTAACAAGCTGTTTTTTTAGCGAGTAATCAAACTTTGGCACGGTGAATAAGAGGTAAGCGTCTTCAAAATAGGAAACGAATGCGATTGCAGTGTTAACCGAGCCTAAATTAAAGGTTTTCTTCAATCCGTTGTATGAAAACGAATTTCCAGCGTTTGTTATCAAGTAAAGCGCCATTTCCTTTGCTGTCTTTGCCTCGCGCAAGCCATGCCGTACCACAATGTCTCTTGCTACAATGTCGTTCAGCAGCTCGCGCAAAATCTCAGGGTTGCCAAACTTCAAGAACTCGGGAAATCCACCTTTGTTTAAGTACTCTTCAAACGCCTTGGCGCTTGGCTTTTCTTTCTTAAGCGCAAGCATTTCCCTGAAAGAAAACGGAAACAGCTCGGCGTTCAGATGCCGCCCGGTGAGCCTCGTGCCCAGCTCGCGGCTTAAAAGCGATGCGTTGGAGCCGGTTATCACGAATTTCTTTTGCTTGTCCATCATCTGCCTGACGAACAATTCCCACTTTTCTACGTTTTGAACTTCGTCAAAAAAACAAGTGCCCGCTGCGCCGTACTCTTCTTCAAGCGCTTCGCCCAGCTTTTGAAAGTCCCCTGCATCAAATCCTGAAATTCGAGTGTCCTCAAAATTGAAATAACTGAAACTCTTTGCTTTTGGCATTAACTGGCGCGAAAGCGTGCTCTTTCCACACCTGCGCACTCCCATCAAAATCAGCGCGTGAGGCAGGCTCAAATCAACCATTGAAAGAGCCTCTCGCTGCACTCCCGCTTCAAGCAGCAAAAGTTCTTCCCTCTGCGACTTGACTACCTGCTTGAGCGTCTCTTTCAGCATCATGCTATTCTTTGCGCACTACGGGTTTTTAAATCTTTTCATTAGTAATGAACAGTTTCGTTCATTGGTGTAGAACAAGATCGCGTGCTATAATTTCACGCGTTCGCGCTTACCCTTCATGCTCTATTTATTCCTTCAGTATCCTCGGCCTTTTTCCGTCCAAGTATTTTTGCAGTGCTCGCAGCCCTTGTTGCGGGCTGAGCGTGAGCTCGTACCATTATTGTTCTGCTTTTTTTCTCAAGGCGCGTTGAACTGTTTCTTGCATTTTTTTTGCTTTTCTTTCCTCTCTCTTACTGCGCGTTGAATGCTTCTTTGTATTCTTTTGCTTTTTGCTTGATGTTTTCCGCTTTCAAGAGTTCCCTGCTTACGTTGATGAGCACGTTTTTTCCCGCGTTTTCTAGGACTGTTTTTACGTCTCCTCCTTGCGTGCCTACTCCGGGTATTAGGAAAATGTTTTTTTCTCCAGCGATTTCCCTTATTTTTTTCATGTCTTTTGCTTCTTTAGTCGCGCCTACCACAAGCCCGTCTCCTCCTGCTTTCTTCGTTTCTTCTGCAATCCATTCAAAGCCTGTTTTTCCGTTGTCTCCTGTTTTGCTTTTCATGAACACGTTTGCAGTAGGGTTTGTCATGAGGCAGAGCATGAACACTCCGAGGTTTCGCGCGTGCGCGTATTTGATTGTTTCTTCAACGTTTCCAGGGAACGGCGAGGCTGTGAACGCGTCAAAGCCTGCTTTTTCAAGCCAGTAACAGCTCGCTTTATTAGTGGAGCCGATGTCGCTTAGCTTCAAGTCGCATATTGAAAGCATTTTTTTCTCGTGGATTTTCTTGTTGAGAAATTGGAATTGTTCGAGCGAGAACGGGAACGCGTACTGGAGGTTGGTTTTCACCGCCAACGCGCTTTCCCCCACTGCTTCCACGACGTCTTCGCAGAACGCGTATATTCCCTGCACTTCGCTTTTCGCTTGAAAATATTTTTCCGGAATCATCCCTTGCCTGAATTGCGGGCTTGCGGGGTCCAGCCCTGCGCACAAGACTGATTTTTTTTCTTTCTTCAGTTGCTCGTATTTTTCAAAGAAACCCATGCGTTTCACCCTTGTTTTTTTCTTCCTGCTTTGCGCGTGGTTAAGCCTTGTTTTCGCCTTGTTTGTTTTGCGTGCTTGTTGTTTTTATTCGTTCGTGTTTGTTGCGTGTTTTTGCATGCTTGTTTTTTCCAGTATTTTTTTGGGAAGTGTTTATTGTTTTTGTGCGTTCATTTTTTTTTTGTTCGTTCGCGTTTATCTTTTTTCTTTTCATTCCCTTATTTTTGCGATTATGTCTTCCACTACAAATTCTTGCTGCATTCTTTTTTTCGTTTGCATTATTGAGAGCGCGAATATTATTACGAATGTTGTTCCGAGTGTTGCTACGAAGAGGGGGTTGAACACGAATATTGCGAAGTTCCATTGGTATATTGCTATCGTGTCGAGTATTGCTCCGACGTTGAATGAAACGTGGAGTAGTATTGCTATCATTATTCCTGGTATTGCTCCGATTTGCGCGTATTTTCTTAAGTTGGCGTTTGTTTTCATGTATCCGATTACTGCGCCTACTGCTGCTGTGAAGCACCCGTGTGCTATGGTGTTGAAAAAGCTCCTGTAGAGGAGTAGTGCAATCCATGCTTTCAATCCGATGTTTATGGGGTGGGCTTCTGCTGCGAAGTAGAACCAGTTTTCTATGAACGCGAAGCCAGCGCCTATCGTGAACCCGTATACTATTCCGTCTGTCGCGTCGTTCATTTCATGGTGGCCTCCGAGTATTGCCACGCCTATTCCTTTCAGTATTTCTTCTACTACTGGCGCGATGAGTGCTGTGCTCAGCACTATTACGCTGAATTCTTCGCTGCTCACTCCTCCGAGCAGTGCTTGTGTTGTTCCGCTTAAGAGCGTGTTTACTATGAATGCAGTGAATGCTGCGAGGAATCCCCAGAAGAATGCAGCGCCTATAAATCTGAGCGGTTCTCTCTCCAAATAATCTGCCATCCATACTGCGAACACGTAGAGTATTGGCGTCAAGAGCGCGACTGCTCCGCCTATTATGAACACGTACTGCCCGAGCTCGTACCCTCCGCTTGTGAGCGTGTAGGAGAACACGAGCGAGAGGAAGAGCGCGCAGCATATTACTTCTGCAATCCAGAAGAAAGGGTTTAGTATAACGTCTGCGATTTTTTCGTTGAACGGCCTTCCTTTCAGGATTGGGAAGAACAGCGTTTTCAGCGTGTATTCGCCTCTCGCTATTTCGCCCCAGTGCTGGCGCTTGAACGCTATTTCCACTGCGATGAATAGTATGCAGATGAGCACGAATGTTATTATCGGCACGAGTATGAGGTAGCCTTGGACGAGCGTGTCTTTAAAATTTTTTTCAATGAACTCGTCCCACTTTTTTTGCATCGAGAACTCGTAGCCGTAACGCGTTTTCCCGTCGTCGCCTATTATCGCGTACTCGTAGTTTTTCACTTCAGCGTCCCACTCAAACTCCTGCGAGAGCGCGTAACTGCCTGTCTTTCTCGGCGCGAGCTCGCCCAAGTCCCTGAGCACGAGCCACTCGCCTTCCTTCAGCACCGCGAACGACAACTGCATGTTCTTGTTCGCCTTGTTTTCCACTTCAATCCTCAAGTCCATCGTCGAGACAGACTCGTTGAAGTCCACGTTCACATCGCTTTCAACCACTCGCGCTTGAAGAGAGTTTTTTTCAAAAGAATCTCCCGGAATAATCGTTTGCTTTGCAAAACAAAAACTAGGCGTTAACGCGAACAAAAAAACGAAAAACAATGCCATTCCTGCTTCTTTTTTCATTCGTTTCTCTTATTCGTTCGATTGCTTTTATTAATCTTGCAGGTATCCTTCGCGCCTCTCGCACGCCCATCTGATTCTCCAATTTGCTTGTTCAGCCTCTTCATCTCCCAATTAATCTTTTATAATAAATTCAACAAAAATTACAAATTCTTATAAACCCTTTAGTTCATAACTTTTTCATGCAGAAGTATCTTGTGAACTCCACGTATTGCATCTACATGCTGGATATCGGGCAGCTTTATTTTGACGAGTCGGTTGAGACGATTCGCGATGTTGCTGAGGAAGTACTGCATGAGAAGGGAGTGGTTGTGGCTGCGTCCATAGTGCCGATCAAGAAAGCAGTCGTGCAGGGGAAAACGGAGTTGCTTTCGGATGCTGATTTGGCGTTGTTGCGGACTGCGAAAGCGTCAGATCGTGTTCTTGTCACGGATGACCAAAAACTCGGCGTTGTGGCTTGCCGTAATGGCGTTCGCCGTTTGGATACGCCTCACTTTATTCACCGGCTGGTGATAGAAGGCAAGTGGCCTGAAGAAAAAGCAGTGGATGCCCTCGGCAGGCTTAAGGCTGCCTACAATCGTGTTCACGTCGTAGATAAAGTAATGCACGACATTAGGAATTGGAGGTGATCGCATGAACGAGAATATAGCCGTAAACATAACTGTCCCGAAAAAAGTGGTTGACTATTTGGATGTAGAAGCGAAAAAGACGTATTTGAGCAGGGCTACTGTTGCGAGGCAGATGCTGCTTCAGCATATTGATGAATTGAAAGTTATAAGCGCAAGGAGGCAAGGCTGCAGCATTAGAAAGATATCAGAAACGTGCGGAATTGCTTATTCGAAAGTTCTTGAAATTTTGCACGTCACGCAAGTGGATGCTGAAGACAAGGAAGCTGACGCTTACGTTGACGAAACCATGAAGTCTTTGGCAAAGAAAAAATGAAATTCACCCGTGGCTTTCGCCTTCCGTGCCTATCCCTCCTCTTCTCGCGGCACCCATTCTTTCAGCTTCCTGAAGTGTTCCATGTAGTCTATTCCGCCTCTTCTTATTTCGTCTGCTTGCACGAGTTTTTCCACCAGTTCAGGGTGTTCGTTTAGCACGAAAATGTTTTCTATCGGAATGTCGCTTGCAGGCACTATTTCGATTATTCCCGCAGGGTGGAGCGGGTTGTCTTTCGGGTCTATCGCGAGCAGCAGAAGCCTCTGCTCTATTTCCACTCCAGCCATTTCCAAGTATTCCGGAGGCGTCCTGTATTCAGTGTGCTTGCCCCATTTCGCTCCATACCCTACAATCGCGTCGCATATTGAAGGCGTTGTTGAAGTAAACTGCCTTCCCCTTCCGTCGTTCGTAGCGCTGTAAAACAAGTTCGTTTCGCTGAACCAATCTATTGCTTGCTCTACGCAAATTCCGCTTCCTCCAAGTGTGAGCATGAGTTTCAGCTGGAATTTGAACGAGCGTTGGAGCACTCTCTGCAAGAATTTCGTGCTTGAAACCGTTCTGTAAAGCAATCCAGTTTGCGAGTCAAATTCCACTTCCGACGGCTGTTTGTCTTCAGGCCTTTTTCCCTTCAACACGAATTTTCTCGGCTTGATAGGCAGCTCTTTGAATGGCAAGTCCTTCCATTTTTCAAACGCTCTTCGCACGTCTTCAGGCGCGTTTGAAGCAATGGTTATTCCTCTAGGGTAATGCAAGTTCAGTGGGGTAGCGTGGTTTTGCGGTTGTCTTGATTTGTTTTGACTCGTTTCGTTCGGTTGTTTTGCCTTTGTTTTTTGCATGCGTTTATTCCGTCTTTTTTTCTAGAATAAGCTGGGCTGACGATTGTCAGCAGGTATTTATTGTTTCGACTGGTTTTGCAGTTATTTTGACTGTTTTGTCTACTGTTGTCCGTAGAATTCGCTTGCCGTTTCAGTAATTATTTTTCCTTCTGCTTTTCTCAAGTGTTCTTGCAACGTTCTTCTTTTTCTTCCGAGTTTTCGCGCGAGTTCTTCCAAGTTGTTTTTCTTCGGCCATTCGTAGTAGCCGTTTGCGACTGCTTGGGTTACTGCTTGTTTTTGCTTGTCTGTCAAGTTGAACTTGTTTTCTTTCTTCATTTTCTCTTCATTCTTGATTTTGAATATTTTCGTTTCCCCGATTTCTTCAAACTCGTCCAGCAGTTTGGTTATTTCCCGCGCGTCTTCCGCGTACACTGTGTATGCTTCGTACCCGTTTTTCGAGTAAGTGTTCGAGTGGTACGCGCACCCGCTTTTCACTACTGCTTCATAACTTGTTTCTCTTGCTTTCCACGTTATTCCAACGAGTGCGCTCGCACCATCTTCGGCGAGCACAGCAACATCAATTATCCCATCCTGTTTTTTCACGAATTTTACGTAATCGCTTGTTTCTTCTTTTTTTTCGCAGTTTATTCTCCAAATCGACGCGTTCACCGTAGTGTTGTTCGCGCGCGTTAATTGCCTCGCTCCTAACTCTATTGACTCTGCTTCCGGAAACTTTGTTATCGCGTTCGAGTTCCAGCAGTCGTGGTGGAATACTCCTAATTCGTATACTTTCATGCGTTTGTTTATGGTTTTTGTTGCTTTTAAACATCGAACCTTGTCGTAAACTTTATATATACGATTGTATACTTATAGTGTACATGTTGGAGAGGTTGTTTTCGTCTGGCACGCGTGTGCGTGTGCTTTCCCTGCTGTTGTTCGGCGGGAGGTTTCACTTGCGCGAGATTGCCCGCAGGGTTGGCGCTAATCCTACTCTTGTGAAGAGGGAGTTGGATAATTTGGCTGGCTTGGGGCTTTTGGAGTGTGAGCAGGTTGGGAACTTGCGGGTGTTTCAAGTGAATAAGGCGAGCCCGATTTTTGAGGAGTTGCGGAAGATTTTTTTGAAGACTGAACTGGTTGGGAGTGAATTGCGTAAAATTCTAGAGCAGTTTGATGTTCGTTTTGCGTTGGTTTACGGGAGTTTTGCGGAGGGAAGAGAGCATTCAGGCAGCGACGTGGACTTGCTGGTGGTTGGAAGCGTGAAGGAAGAAGAGTTATTAAAATCAGTGGAGAAAGCTGAAGCGTTGCTTGGAAGGGAAGTGAATTACGTTTTGTGGAGCGAGCGGGAGTTGTTGAAGCGTGTTAGGGAGAAGAACCATTTTTTGATGAACATTTTAAGCGGGAAAATAATTATGCTGGTTGGTGAGGAGCTTGGATTTAGGGAAGCTGGAGCGGGAAGGGCTCGTAAGGAAAAGCGAGAAAGACGATAAGTCTGCTGGCGAAATGCTTGCTGGTGCTGGCTTGGACTTGAAGGCTGCAAAGAACAGTTTGGCTTCAGGCGACTACGGCTGGAGCTTGGCGATAGCTTACAATGCGATGTTGCAGGCAACGCGTGGCTTGATGTTGAAACTCGGTTTTCAGCCTGCTGGAGACCAGCAGCATTATTCTGCTGTTAAGTTCGCTTCTGAAGCGCTTGGTCCAGACGGCAGCGAGCTTGTTTCCTTGTTTAATAGAATGCGCAAGAAACGGAATGAAGTTGTTTATGAAGAAAGAGGAATTGTTTCAAAAGAAGAGGCGGAGAGAAGCGTTCAAAACGCTGAAAAGTTTGTTGAAGCAATCTCCCGCGCTTTTCAGAAATAGTTCTCAGCGTTTGTTTTTCGTCCTGTTGTTTGCTCTTTTTATTTCTTGTCTTCCTTATTCTCTCCAGTTTTTGAAGGTGGTTTTGTGAGTGACTTTAGGAAAGTGAGTGATGTTGTTTGGGAGAAGGCGAAGAGTGGCAGCATGCGCGTTCCAGTGCGCGTGTACGCGAATGAAACGTTGTTTGGGGGAATGAAGAGGGACAGGAGTTTCTCGCAGATTACTAACGTTTCTTCGCTTCCAGGCATTGTGAAGAGTGCGATGGTGATGCCTGACGGCCACGAGGGCTATGGGTTTCCCATCGGCGGTGTTGCAGCATTCGACCCTGAAGACAAGGGAATCGTTTCTCCGGGTGGTGTTGGTTATACGAATCGTGCGTGAGCACGCTTCGGACTAAGACATCAACTGCGGGGTTCGCTTGATTCTCACTGACCTCGACCCTTCCACTGTCCGCCCGAAGATTAACGAGTTGATGACTAAGTTGTTTCAAAACATTCCTTCAGGAGTTGGAAGCAAAAGCAAGCTCCGCCTCTCTCTTAATGAATTAGATGATGCTGTTCGTTCTGGCGCGAAGTGGGCTGTAGAGAAAGGTTATGGCATTGTGCAAGATTTGGAGCGCATTGAAGAGAACGGGTGCATGGCTGACGCTGACCCGCGTGCTGTAAGCGACATTGCGAAGAAGAGGGGCGCTCCGCAGTTCGGAACGTTAGGGAGCGGAAATCATTTTCTTGAAGTTCAAGAGGTAAGCGAGATTTTCGACGAGGCTACTGCGAAGGTTTTCGGCTTGGAGAAAGGCAAGATTGTGATAATGCTTCACTGCGGCTCGCGCGGGTTCGGCCACCAAGTTTGCGATGATGCTATCCGCGTGATGGTTGGCGCTGCTCGCAAGTACGGCATTCAGTTGCCTGACCAAGAGTTGTGTTGTGCTCCGCTCGGCACTCCAGAGGCTGACAATTATTTGAAGGCAATGAATTGCGCTATTAATTACGCGTTCTGCAACAGGCAAGTGATGACTCACTGGATTCGCGAGACTATAGACCAAGTGTTTCCCGCGCAGAAAGAGCAGATGAACACTTCACTCGTGTACGACGTGTGCCACAACCTCGCGAAGTTTGAAGAGCACGAGGTTGACGGCAAGCGCAAGAAGCTGTGCGTTCACAGGAAAGGCGCTACTCGCGCGATGGGGCCTGGCAGGAGTGAAGTTCCTTCCCTCTACCGTTCGACCGGGCAACCAGTCATTATTCCTGGAAGCATGGGCACTTCGAGCTTCATATTGTGCGGAGTTGATTCTGCGAAGGAAACGTTTTACTCTACTTGCCACGGCGCTGGCAGGGTGATGAGCAGGCATGACGCCATCCGCCAGTTCGGGCAAAGCAACTTGAAGCAACAGTTAGAGCAGAAGGGAATTACTCTGCGCGCTACTGGAACTGAAATTATTGCAGAGGAAGCGCCTCAAGCGTACAAGAACGTTGACGACGTAGTGAAAAGCGTCGCGCAGGCAGGAATTTCAAAAATCGTCGCGCGCATGGTTCCTATCGGAGTCGCGAAAGGCTAAGCGTTATCCCTTTTGTGATAATATTATCAGAAAACCGATAATCACTGTGTGCATTACCTCGCTTAAGAAGCAGGCGCGTTCTTGAGCATACCTCAGTCTCGCGAAGTAGCTCGACTGAGTATAGCAAACCCGACGTCGCAGCACAAGCCATGCGATGTCGAACTACTTTTCGGGTTTGCTATGGTTAAAAAACACGTTTGAGATTCGAACGGCTGAAACAGTATGTGTTTAGCTGCGTCGGAGCTCCGACGTGTGGTTTTTGACCGAAAAGTGGAAATTCTTTTTCGTCGAAAGCTGTTTGGCGATTAGAGATGAATGAAGTTGAAGAATTGAGGTTGAGGGTAGCCCAGCTTGAA
>JACRGF010000031.1 GCA_016212395.1 Microcaldota archaeon | reverse complement strand
TGTTATGCTCTCTGGCAACTTTGTAAACGCTCTTCCTGCCAGCGAGCAAGTCATCAATTATTTCCAGTATTTGATAAGGTTTTAGTTTGTACATATACGTAATTCGAGCTAACGAGAGAAAGTTATTTCGGGATAAGACAGCTTGCTCGCGGTCAAAAAGCAGTTTCTACTGTCGAGCGTGTTGGTGTGCGCGCTTCTCCTGGGCAGGCTGTTGCGCGTGACAGTATTTCGTCTTTTCTTGTTGCTGATTTTTTGGCTGGCAGGTCTTTGCTTGAAGGCGAGCGTGCTGGCGCTGACGTTCCTGTTTTAGAGAAAGTCGTCAATGGCGCGTTGAAGGAACTTGAAAAAACGTTGGGTTCGTTGCGGGAGTTGAAGCGTGAGAATCCGCGTTTTAAAACGCGTTCTGCTCGGGCAGAGGCTGAAGAGCGTGCTGCGTTGCGTGTTGCAGAGGCGACTGCTCGGATGCATGAAGAGTTTATTGGTGTTTGCTAGAATTTGCTTGTTCTGCGTTGAACAATAATGCTCTTGTCGCTTGTTTTTCGGTTGGACAATAAGGCTTATTAACGCTGTTTGTTTTATTCTTTTCATGTTGTTTCGCGGGCAGGTTGGAGTTGAGGTTCTTGCCATTATCAGCCTTGCTTTGGTTTTGTTCGTTCCGTTTATTTTCGGCGTGTACAGCGAGTACGCGTTGTTCAGCGAGCGTTTGAGCGTTTTTCAGGCGAGCGAGGCTGTAGCCACTCTCGCTACGATTTCTGATGCCGTCGTGTCTTCAGGCCCTGGCTCGAATGTTTCCACTCAAATTATTGTTCCGAGCGGGGTAAAGCGCGTTTCTTTGCAGGGCAGGGAGATTGTTTTCGAGTTGGAGACTGGCGCTGGCAAGACTGACATTGTGCGCATGGTGAAAGGCGAGGTTGAAGGCGATGAGGAAGCGTTGAAGGCTGCTGGCACTCGGCGCGTTGAAGTCGTTTCAGTAATGGAAAACTTTGACGATGTCGCGAGAGTAAGAATTAACGTAAAGTAAGTTTTGCTCGTCGTCTTTTTTCCGTGAATATTGTTGCTCGCGAGTTTTTTTTGCACGTTGTCTTTTTTGTTGTGTTCGCGTATTTTTTCGTTTACTTTTTTTTGTGGATTGGGCTGTGTTTCTTTTTCGCGAATGCTTTTTTTGTTTCGTCTAGCGCTCCGTGTACTGCTTTGAGCAAGTCCCAGTCTTCGCAGTTCGTGTTCAAGGGCTTGTCTGCTTGGAGTTGCGCGAGCACTGTGTACCTGTGCCTCAGCCCGGTTTTGCTTGTTTTTTTGACTGTTAGCTTCAAGCATTGTATTTCCTGTGTTTTGCCCATTTTTTCAAGTGTTTTTTCGCAGTAGCTTTTTATCTGGACTGCGTACTCCTTGTCTTCGTCGTCCAATCCTGTAATGTGCACTGGAATTTTTTCCGCTTCTTGTGCTATTGTTTTCAGCACGTCTATTGCAGTGATTATTCCTGTAGGCTTTCCGTTTTCTGCGACTATCAAGTTTGAAATGTTTCCGTTTGTCATTAGTTCAGCTGCTTTTGCGAGCGAGTCGCCAGGGGCTATTACTTCTATTGATTCTCTTGCGAGTGATGCTATTGGTTGTTCGCTCGCGCTTGTTTTTTCTTTGCCGTACTGGGTTTTTTCCCTCGGTTGCGCGAGTGCCGTGTTAACGTCGTGCGTGGTTACTACTCCGACGAATTTTCCGTTCGTTGTTACTATTAGCTTGTTTGTTCCGGAGTTGCGCATGAGTGCTTTTGCTTGCGCGATTGACTCTGTTTGTTCTATTGATTTTACTGGGTTCATTGCTTCGCTTACTTTTCCTTTGATTGCTTCCTGCGCGTTTTTCAACTCGTAGAGCACGTCCGCGAGAGTGAGCATTCCGATTATTCTTTCTCCTTGCATTAACGGCAGTGCCCTGTAGCTTGCGTTGTTTACGAATATTTCGCATGCTTCTGCAAGCGTGTTTATTGTTGCGAGTGTTGGCGCTGTTGCTGCGAACGTTATTGCTTTCGCGTTGCTCGGGTCTGACGGGATTTGGCGGATGCACGTGTCTTCAATCACGCCGTAATACTTTCCGTTCTTCGTGATTACTACTCCAATGCCGTTTCTCGCCATTTCGCTTAAAGCCTTGCTCAACGCATCTTCCTCGTTTAACACTACTGCGGGTTGCATTCGTTCAAAAGCCACTCTGACCACCTTGGAAACACTATTTCCGCCCTAATTTAAATAGCTTGTTTTCACGCGCTTATTCCCGCGAGGTATGCGAGAGTTGGGAGTATGATTGCCCCCATCAAGTGCGTTCTTTTCACTCCAATTAATGGAGGCAGTAGCCCGATGCTTGTTGCTGTTGCTGCGACAAGCAGCCCCGTCGGCCCGCAAATGAGGAATACGAGTGCGAGAATGTACGTGAAGATGAGCGCGTTGAGCTGGAGCGAGGGAATTTTTTCGAGCGTTTCCACTATTTTTTTCGCGAGCAGCAGGGTGAGAATTATTGAAATTGCGATTGAGATTGCGAGCACTGCGATGAGCATTAGCATTTGCGTTGCAGTTATTTCCCCCAGTAAATTTTCCACTGCCACGAGCGTTCCCACTCTTGCTTTTCCTGTAGTGAGTGCTGACACGAATGCGAACACCAAGTGCGACACGCCTATTGCGGATGTGAGTGCAAGGAATTTTTCAGTGTCTAGCGTGATTGCGAACGAGGCGAACACTGCTATTTGCGCTGGCGTGCTCATTCCAGGCAGCAGGTCTGCGAGCATTCCAAGCGCTACTCCTGCGAGAATTGTCGGAAGCAGTTTTATTGACGGGTTAGTTTCGTCTGTCTGCTTTGGCGTTTGCTGTTGTGTTGTAGTGCTTGTTATTATTCCCGCGAACGCGAACAGTCCTGCGAATAACGCGAACAACTCGTCTTTTTTCACTAGGGAATGGTTGAGCACGATAAACCCGAGCGTTCCTGCGAGGAGGAACACTGCTGTTGCTTGAATTATTTTTTTCGGCTCGCGTTCGCTTGCAAGCAATAGCGCGGTTGCTGTGAGCATGACTGGCAGGAGGAACGGCTGGATTGCTTCTGATGCTTTCGGGAAGAACGCGAGTGATGCGGGCAGGAGGAGCGTTGAAGCGATTAGCGCGATGAGTGCGGAGTAAACGCATGTTTTGAGCGCGCGCATTCCTTTCCCTTCCATGAGCATCCTGTGCCCAGGCAGGAGCGTTACTACTGTGTTGCTGTCTGGAATGAGGAGGAAAATGGCTGGAATGAATTCGAGTATCGCGTGTGCTCCAGCCATTGCGACTATCGCTATTGCAAGAAATTCAGTTTCAAAGCTCGTTTGAGTGAGAATGGTTGAGAGCGTGTTCGTGTGTATTCCAGGCACTAAGCCTGCGAAAACTCCGAGGATTATTCCGAAAACTATTGCGAGCAAATCCATAAACTCACAGCGTGGTTTTGAAGTTTAGGAGTTTTGTGGTTTAGTGGTTTTGATTCGATGGTTTTGTCTGGTTGGTTTTGCTTGTTGTTTTGACTCGTTCTGCATTGTTTTGGTTTGTCTTCGTGGTTTTGAGGTTGTTTTGTCGGCGTTGTTTTGTTTCGTTTTTTTCTAAACTCTTTTTATTCCGTCTGCTTTATTCACCACCAGCTCCAGTTCTCCTTTGTATTCTTCTATTGTCCCGCGTGCTGTTATCCTGTCGTTTTTTTCCAGCAAGTACGCGCTGGGGTTCTGCATTTTTTCAGCTGTTTTCTTGAACACTATCACGCTGATGCATGCTTGCCCCTCGCATGTTTTGATGAACGCGTTTCCGTTAGTGTTGCTCGCGCTTCGCACTATCCCGAACACTTCAACGTATTCTCCAACGTTTTCTGTCGTTATTTTGCTTAAGCGCGCTTGTTTCGGCTGCATTGTTTCAGCGAGAAAGTAGAGGCTTGCTATTCCGAGTATTGCGAGGATTAGGCATGTTGCAGCCATTTGCTTTTCGTCCATCATGAATTCGTTTATTTAGTCGGTTTTAAATTTGTTCGTTTGCAATACTTTTTTTCATGAGCTTGCTTGTAAAGAATGCGGCAATCATCTCGCAGGATGAAAAGCGTTCTGTTTTGCGTGGTTTTGATATTCTCGTTGAGGGCAGCAGGATTGCTCGCGTTGCTAAAGGCATTAAGGAAAAGGCTGAGTTTGTTGTTGACGCGAAGGGTTGTTTTGTTGTTCCCGGCTTTGTGAATTGCCACAACCACGCTGCCATGACTTTGTTGCGCGGTTATGCTGACGATATGGAGCTGCACTCGTGGCTTTCTGCAAAGATTTGGCCTCGCGAGGCGAAGTTGAAAGAAGATGATGTTTACTGGGGCAGTTTGCTTGCTTGCGTTGAAATGATTCGAGGCGGCACTACTTGTTTTGCCGACATGTATTTTTTCATGGATGGCATTGCGCGCGCTGTTGAAGAAAGCGGTTTGCGCGCTAATCTTTCGCACGGCATGATTGATTTAGGTGATAAGGGAAAGCGCGAGAAGGAGTTGCGCGAAGGCGAGCGTGTAGTGCGCGAGTGGAATGGGAAGGCAGGCGGAAGAATTTCAACGTCGTTCGGGCCTCATGCTCCTTACACGTGTTCGCGCGAGTTGCTTGAAAAAACTCTCGAGCTTTCCAAGAAATACGGCGCGAAAATTCAAATTCATTTGAGCGAGACTCGCAAGGAAGTTTTTGATTTGAAGAAGCAGTGTGGAAAGAGGCCTGCAGAGTTTTTGGGCGAACTCGGCTTTTTGAGCAGCGAGGTTGTCGCTTCTCATTGCTGTTGGGTTTCAAAAAGCGAAGTTTCTTTGCTCGCGAAGCGTGGTGTTTCAGTTGTCCACAATCCAGTGAGCAACATGAAGCTGGCTGGCGGGAACGCGATGCCCGTCCAAGAGTTTTTCGAGGCTGGAGCTAACGTGGCGCTTGGAACGGACGGCGCGTGTTCGAACAATTCTTTGAGCATGTTCGAGTCGATGAAGTTCGCGGCGTTGCTTCAGAAGAACGCTCGTTGGGATGCTGTTGTTTTGAACGCGCAGCAAGCGTTGGATTTGGCTACGCGCAACGGCGCGAAAGCACTGGGCTTGAATGCAGGAGTTATTGCTGAAGGAAAGCTTGCTGATTTTTCAATTCTCGACTTCAGCAAGCCTAGCACAGTCCCAGTTCATAATGCTGTGAGCAACATTGTTTATTCCGCCAGCCCGTCCAACGTGCGCGATGTTGTGGTTAATGGAAAGTTGATATTGCTTAATGGAAAAATTCAAATGCTTGACGAGGAAAAAATTCTTGCGAAGGCGCAGAAGGTTGCGGAAGATTTAGTCAGCAGGTGAAGAGTTGTTTTGAATAGTTTTGTTTGGGTGGTTTTGCTTGGGTGGTTTCGACTCCATGGTTTTGACTTCGTTGTTTTGCAATTGTTTTGATTTGTTTTGCGAAACCAGTCGAAACAAGTCAATGCAAGTCGAAACAAACGTTTGTTTGTGTTGTGGTTTGTATGATTGGCGTGATTGCTGGCACTGGAATTAATAGTTTGGTTGCGGGGCGGGAGGATTTTGTTGATACTCCTTTCGGCCAGGTTGTTGAGGTCCGTGGCAAGGTTGGGGGCAGGGACGCGATTTTCATCAACAGGCATGGCTTGAATCATGTTGTTCCGCCTCACAAGGTTGTTTTCAAGTCTATCGTTTACGAGTTGAAGCGCCGCGGCTGTTCTGTTGCAGTTGGCGTTTGCTCTTCAGGCATTATTTCAGGCTATTCTCCGGGCGATTTGGTTTTGCTTGATGATTTTATCGGCTTGGGCTTGAAGCCAACTACTTACTTTGATTCTTTCGAGGCTGGAGTGCGCCACGTTGATTTGAGCGAGCCTTATTCTTTGAAGGCTTGCGATTTGTTGAAGCGCGCTGCGAAGAAAGCTAACGTAAAGCTGAAGACTGGCGGTATTGTCGCGACTGTTCCGGGTCCTAGGCTTGAAACGCCTGCTGAAATCCGCGCTCTTAAAACTCTCGGCGCGAATTTGGTGAGCATGACTGCGTCGTTCGAGGCTATTCTCGCGAAAGAGTTGGAGTTGCCTTACGCTTGCATTGCTGTTGGCGCGAATTACGCGTGCGGAGTGAAGGGCGTGAAAAAACTTTCGTTCGAAGAAATAGAGAAGGAAACTAAGAAGCAGGAAGAAAAAGTGAAAAAAATAATTTTCGAGGCTGTGAAGCTCGAGAAGTAGAAAACGAGGGGAGAAAGCGAGGAAAATATTTTTCGAGGCTGTGAAGCTCGAGAAATAGATTAAATGTTTTTTTGAGGTGTATTTTTTTATGAGCAAAGTGAAAGATGAAAGTTTAGCTGTTCGCGGGGAGGGAGAGTTGTTGTGGGCTCGCGAGAATATGCCTGTGCTTGCTGAGGTTAGAAAGCGTTTTGAGAAGGAGAAGCCGTTGAAGGGCGTGAGCATTGGCACGTGCCTGCATTTGGAGAAGAAGACTGGCATTCTTTTGGAAGTGCTTGCTGCCGGCGGTGCTGTCGTGAGCGCGTGCAGCTGCAATCCTTTGACTACTGACGATTGCGTTGCTGCTGCTCTCGCGAAGAAGATGAACGTGTTCGCGTGGGCTGGCCAGTCCAACGAGGATTATTACGAGTGCATCAACAAAGTTTTGGACGCGAAGCCTCAAGTTGTGATTGATGACGGGTGCGACCAAGTGTTTGCTATTCACAAGAAGCGCGTTGAATTGCTGAAGTCCACTATCGGCGGTTGCGAGGAGACTACTACTGGAGTTACGCGCTTGAATGCAATGGCGCACGATGGCGAGTTGAAGTTTCCAGTGTTTGCAGTGAATAATGCTTACTCAAAGTTTTTGTTCGACAATCGTTACGGCACTGGCCAGAGCACTGTTGATGCTATCACGCACATTACTAACAAGCTTGTTGCAGGCAAGACTGTTGTTGTTGTTGGCTACGGGTGGTGCGGGAAAGGCATTGCCGCTCGAATGAAGGGAATGGGTGCGAACGTTATTGTTGTAGAAAGCGGAGTGCGCTTGAATGCATCCCAGCCGTCTGGCTGGCACAAGGCGCTGGAAGCATTGTACGATGGTTTCAGAGTAATGAGTTTGGACGAGGCAGCTCCGCTTGCTGACTTTATCGTTACTGTCACTGGAGGCAAGGCGATTGTTTCACGCGATCATTTTTCAAAGTTGAAGGACGGAGTTATTCTCGCGAATGCCGGGCATTTTAACGTTGAAATCGACGAGCCTGGGTTGCGCAGTTTAAGCAAGCGTGTTGAGGAAGTGAAGGACAATGTTGTCCGCTACGAGTTGAAGGACGGTCGCAAGGTTTACTTGTTGTCTGAAGGCAGGCTCGTCAACTTGGCGCGTCCGGGCGGGCAAGGCCATCCTATTGAAATTATGGACGGAAGCTTTGCAGTTCAAGCGTTGTGCGCGCGCAGGATGCTTGAAGAGGGAAAGAAAATGAAGCCTGGAGTTTACGATGTTCCAGTTGATATTGACGATGAAGTCGCGCGCTTGGCTTTGGAAGTGCAGGGAGTAAAGTTAAAAAAGCCGAGCAGAGAACAACTTGACTACCTCCAAAGCTGGAAGGAAGGAACTTGAATTGTTTTGCAGTAGTTTTGTCTTGGTGGTTTTGTTTATTTGGTTTTGAAGTTGTTTTGATTGATTAGGCGGTTTTGGAGTTTCGAGGTTTAGAGGTTTTGTAGTTTTGTCTATGAAGTTTTGGAGTTTAGGAGTTTAGAAGTTTTGTCTATGGAGTTTTGGGGTTTAGGGGTTTAGATCAAGTGGTTTAGGAGTTTTGGTTAGGCTGTTTTGAAGTTTAGGAGTTTTGTAGTTTAGCTGTTTTGGTTAAGTGGTTTTGAAGTTTAGAGGTTTTTCGAATGGTTGAGGATGATTCCAACATTTCGCGTTTTCCGAGCGGTTACAAGCGCAAAAAGCCGTCTGATGAGGAGGCGTCGCCTCCGCTCGTGTTGAGTGAAGAGGAAAAGAAAAATTTGAGTGCGCCTTCAGAGTTAATGTCGGAAAAGCCGTCTCCTCCTCCAACTTTTACTCCGCGCGCGCCTGTTTTCGCTCCGCACACTTCAGATGATTCTCATCCTGCTTCAAAGCTTCCGTTGTTGCTCGCAGCGTTTGCGTTGATTATCGCGTTCGTGAGCATTGGCTTGACTTTTACTGCTTTCTCTGATTTGCAGAAAGTTAAAGTTGAAGCGAAAGGGTTGCTTGCAGACATTCGTTCCATTCAAGACACGCCTATCCAGTTCAAGCAGACTGTTTCGACTCCTACTCTTGTTTCTGCTGAAATTCCGTTGAGCAAAGTTTTCGGTGGCTCGAGCATTCCAGTTTCAGGCTCTATTCCAATTTCCGGAGTTGGCAAAGCGCGTTCCCCGACTCTCGGAGTTTTCGACGTTCAATTGGAAGGAGAAATTCCAGTCAACCAGCAGTTTGCAATCAGCGCGGCTTCTTTCTCGAGCGAAGACAAACTAGTTGTAAATTCTACTATTCCGCTTTCTGCTGAAGTGTTCATTACAGTAAAGCCTGACGAGTTCTGGGGCGACGAGTTCGACGACATTGCAAACAGGCTAGAGAAAATAAGCAAATAAATAAAAGACGACTCTGCTTTTTTTTCACTGCTCGTGCTTGACAAACTCTCACCTGCAATGCCTTACTGCAACTCTCACTAATTCAAATTTCCGCGTTCTCAGCAATTCTTTGTACGCTTCTCCGACGCATTTAGCGTGCGCTCTCGTGTAGTCTATTCTTCCGTGAAATTCCCCTCTCCTTCTTTCTATTTCTTGTTGCGGGATTTGCTGTTGTTTATACTTTTCTTCTCTTGCTTTCCATATTCTTTCAAACTGGCTTCTTTCTAGGGCTTCCGCTTCGCGTTCGCTTTCCTTGAATCTTTCAATGCTTTGCCTTAAGCAGTCCGCGTTTCCCCCGTGTTCTTCAGCTCTTGCTTCCGCAGCTTCTATCATCGCGTCAAAATTCGCGTTTCTATTCCTTATTTCAAGCAGTCTTCCGCACACGAATATTCGTTTTACTCCCAGTCTTTCGATTTGTTTCGCGAGGCTGTTCCAGTCTCCTTTTACGGGGTGCGGGTTGTTCGAGCTTGTCAGGATGTGTAGCATTAGTCTTGTTTCTTCCCCTAATTCTATTGTTTCAACCCATTCTTTGAATTTTGCAAGTCTCTCTTTGCATT
>JACRGF010000033.1 GCA_016212395.1 Microcaldota archaeon | reverse complement strand
TTCAAGCTGGGCTACCCTCAACCTCAATTCTTCAACTTCATTCATCTCTAATCGCCAAACAGCTTTCGACGAAAAAGAATTTCCACTTTTCGGTCAAAAACCACACGTCGGAGCTCCGACGCAGCTAAACACATACTGTTTGTTTCAGGCGCGCGCGTTTATCTACGTCGGTGGAGTAATGGTTTGAGCACGGGTTTGCGGTTTGGATCAGCATTCAAAACTTTAGTTTTTATTTGTTTTGCGAAACAAGCCAGAATTGCTGCAGGACAAGCCGAAACGTTTTAAGTTTGTTTTCTTGTTTTTGTGGCAGCGTGTTTCCGTTAGAAGACAAAATGCACGCGTTTTGTTTGCGCGTGAAAACAAAATGTTGAATTGTTTTATTTTTTGCTTGCTTTGTAGAAGAAGAACGCGAGTATTACTGAGAGGAACAAGAGCACTATCACGAGGAGTGGAATAAAGTCTATTTGTGGTTTTGAAGCTGGTGCTGGCTCTGAAGGCTGGAGGAGTTGGAGTCCGAGCGGGATTTCTGAAACGTTCGCGTCCGCGCTTGCCTGCTGCTGCGTTTCAGGAATTAGTGCAGTGAGCGTGTACTCTCCGGTCTCGTTTGCAATATAGTCAGTGGAGAGCGTTCCGCTTGCTTTCAAGCCTTGAAGGATTTCAACAAGCTGGCCGTCCTTGTAAACAAGCAAGTCTACTGTAGCCTGCGCGGGGTTGCCAAGCTCGTCTGAAACAGTGAGGGCGTAAGAGATTTTTTCTCTCACTGCAGACGCGTTTAAAGAGAGGAGCGTCTGAGTTTCAAAGCTCGTTGATTCAAAAGACACGCTTGCGTAGTCAGAGAGAGAATTGTTTTCGTTGTACAGGCTCGCTTCAATTGAAAGCTTTCGCGAAGAGGGGGAAGCGTTAAACTGAAGGGATACATGCTGGTTGATAGCGCTTGCCGAGATTTTTTCGTTTGTTGACTCTGGCTTGCTTCCTTCAGCGCTAACGCGCAGTGAAAGAGAAGAGTTTGAAGCGGTTGAAACGCACGCTGAAGCAAAATTTCCTTCACTTGAGAATGGGAATGAGGAGGGAGAAAGGAAGAGGATTTCGCTTGAATCGCCTGTCTTGAGTGGAATGAATGCAATAGACTTCGAGTCTTGCTTGATGATTGTTGCTTTGATGGCGTAAGAGCCTGAAGGGAGGAGAGGAAGTTCGCGGGTTAGCGTGAGGGAAGCGTTCGAGGATAGCGCGAGCAGGTTGTTTTTGTTGAGCAGCGTGTTCGCTGCTGAAGTTGCGGAAATTGCCTTGCCGAGCTTCGAGCCTGAAGGAATTTTTCCTTCCTTGAATAACTTCGAGAGTTTGGCGTGCTTTTGTTCGTTCCCGTAAAACACTTCGAAAATGATTACTGCGGGCGCGTCGCTTCCCGCTCCTGAAACTTCAAGCTCAAGCTTTCCGTTCTTCACTCCTGCAGACGTTATTGCAACGTAATCCTCAAACTTGTTTTCAACGTTGAAGGAAGCAGTTCCCACTGAAGAGCCTGGGTTTGCCGTGTCGCCGCCAACTGGAAAAGTTGAAGCATAGGTGTACAATTCAAGCGAGTACTCGCCTTGAGGCGCGCCGCGCGGGATCTTCCAGTAAATGCTTGAGGATGTTGAAGCGTTCGGCTGGAGGCTGGCAGTAGTGAAAGACTGCTGGCCGAAAACAACTCCGTCTTTCCTAACGAGCGCAACGAAAGAAACGTTCTGGAGAGGAGTTGAGAACGTGTTCACAGCAGTGAACGTTGCCTTCAGCGTCTCGCTCGCGAAATAAACAGGCTTTTCAGCCTCGAAACTCTTCACAGTGACAGAGTAAGGAGAATAGAAGCTTGAACAGTCAAGAGCGGTTGAAAGAAGAGAGAAAAACAGCAGGGACAATAGGAGTATTGAAGCGCTGGAAAAAAATTGAGAGTTAAACCGCATGAAAAACCACCCGCACAAGCGGAATTATTTTGAACGCGAATTAATTTAAATTGTCGATTTCACGGATGTTTGAAGCAAGGCGTTTGAACTCGCTGGATTTCAGTGATGCATTAATTGTTTTTTGTTGGCAGGCATTGCGTCCAGCTTGCTTGAATTGCTTCTGGTTTTTTTCTGGGCGTGTTGCGTTTAGCTTGCTTGAAACGATTTTTATTTTTCATTGCGCGCTGTGTTCAGCTTGCTTGAATTGTTTTTTGTTTTTTTAATTCTCTTGCTGCGGCGAGGAGGAATTCGTTTGAGCTGGAAGCGTTTATCGTCGCGCCTGCAGCAATGTTGTGGCCTCCACCCCAGCCCAAGCCCGCGCATGCTGTGCGAAGCATTGCGCCCAAGTTCAAGCCGTTCTTCACAAGGCGGGTTGTCGCGCGCGTTGAAATCTTGATGCTCTTCTCAGAGTCGAGGGAGAATGCGACTACTGGCTTGCTCCTGTCGATAGTCGAGTAAAGCATTCCTGCAATCACTCCGATAATGCCGTCTGCAATCGCTTCGCGCGCGTCGAGAAAATGATAGTGGTGAAAGTCTTCAACATGCGCTTGCGCGAACTTTACTCCCTCGCGCAGGTTGTTGCGGTGCGTTTGAAGAAGCTGTTTCGCTTCGTGCAGAGCATTAGGCTCTCCGAGGCAAACGTTCAAGCCGAGCTCAGGCTTGTCGTTTCTTCCGCACGCGTTCAAAAGAGTGGAAAACTCCTGCGCGTCGCACAACTCAGTGCCTTCAGGCTGGTTTGTGAGAGAGTAAACTTCGCCCACTAGCTCGCGCGCTGAAAACTCTCCAGCGAGAGAGTACGCGTGCACAATAAGCGCTGTAGCCAATTGTTTTTTCTCGCTTTCACTCAAGTCAAGGTAGTTCCGCCATTTTTCGTTTTCCTGCAGGCTGATGCCGAGAGATTCTACAAAGCGCTTGCACGCGTCGTCGCTTCCAGTGAGGAATGGAAGAAAAGGCTCGGTGGAATAGGAAATGAATGGCGCGAGAGGCCGGAAATTCCTGCCGAACAATTTCAATCCCTTGCTTGCTTTCACCGCGCCGCATTCCTCGCCTGCCTTGATTATTTTCCTGTTCAAGCCAGTCAAGCCGAACTGCGAGTGCGCCTGCATGTCGCCCACAGCGCCTACGAGCGCTAAGTCAGCAAGCTCGGGAAAACCGAACACAAAGAAAGCAACTCCTGCAGCGCTCACTTCCCGCCCGCCGTCAAAACCATGCGCGCACGGGTTCGCCTGGAGCACTGAGTTGTTTTCAGCCCCCTGGTGGTGGTCGATGACGACTTTATGCGCTTTGAGTTCAGCAACCAAGTCAATAGAGCCTGCGCCGAAGTCAGTGAAAATAATCTCGCGCTCTCCCTTCAAGCAAGCCAGTTCCTGCTCGCCGAGCTTCCTGAAAACAATCGAGCGGAATTTCTTGCCCATCTTGCGCAACGCGCGAGCTGAAACTCCAGCTGAAGCCAACCCGTCCGCGTCGTAATGACTGACGATGACAGGCTCGCGCATCCGCTCTATCTCGCTGCGGACGCCAGTGCACGCGTTGAAAAAACTCTCCTCGCTCAAAACAAAAACCGTTTTTATTGGCAACACGCAAAAAAATAAACTTACGCACGCGTCCTCAAGCAGGCAAAAAAGAAAAAAAGCTGAATGAAAAAAAAACAAGCGCGCAAAACAAACAAAACAGGAAAAAAATAATTTATTTTTTTCGCGCGTGAAAAATGCAGGTTTTGTTTTTTGTGCGGGAAAAAAAGCAAGTGTTTTTTCAGTTTATTCTCAGGTTGTTTTCAGCGCACGCTGCTTGGAAGCCACGCACGTCCTTGAGCTTGCTCACGAACCGCCACCCGTCAACGTCGGTGAATTCAACGAAGCACTCGTCGCTGTCGGAAATCCTGCGAAGCTTTGCTGTCTTCACGAAGTCAACGCGCATTTCGCTCGTAACCTTGTTGTGAAGCAAGTCAGCCAAATAAATTTTCCTCATGCCGATTTGCAGGCGTTCGGACTTGTCCCTCCCGAACAAGTAGATCGTCGTAATTGCAGTTGCGAAGGAAAGAAGGGGAATAATGCCGTCAAGAGGGATAAGCACTCCTGCTAAGGACAGCGCCCACAGCAGAACGCCTGCGGGAACAAAGAACGCGACGAAAGAAAACACTAACGCCAGAAACCTGTGGGTGAACTGGAGCGTGAACGAATCCTCGGGAATAACGTCGCTCCACAACACGGTTTTAGGGGAAGTGATGCTTGAGAGAAGCAAGTCAGACTTGAAAACAACCGCGCTTCCGGCAAACGACGAGAACAGCAGGATTGGAAGCACGTCGTCCAAAACAAGGCGGAGCGAGTCCCCGTAAAACAATGAGAAGGAAAACAACAGCATGAACGAAATAACCCAAGCCCAGTAAACAGTGTTAGTAAACCCAAGCAGCCTGAGAAAAATGCCTTTCTCCTGCCTCAACGCGATCTGTTCTCCCTTCAACACTGCGAGAGAAGCAAAAAACGAGAGAAACGCGAAAATCGGCACGAACAAAAAATAATCAGACAAAGAAAATAATAGGACGATCGACACGAAAGCCAAGCTAAACACAAGCAAACCCAAGTCAAACGCAGCGCTCACAAGCAAACACTAAACCGTTCAAGAATAAAAAAGTTGCTGAGCAACCAACGCAAGCAAAAATCGAAACGTTTCGACTGGTTTTACAGCAGTTTTGACTCGTTTTGCAAAACCATTCAAAACAACTGCAAAACCACAGAAACGAAACCACTCAAAACTTCATAGACAAAACCCTTCGAAACCACGCAAAACTACTGTAAAACAACGTTTATATGTAGAGTGTCAGCGGAATTGTCCTAATTTGTTGTCAGCGAAAATGTCCGCTTTTTCTGCTTATGAACGCGCTTGTTGAAATACCTTTTGTTGCGGTAAACGCTGGCTGGCGTTTGCCAGCCAAGGGCGCTCAGCTTGCG
>JACRGF010000032.1 GCA_016212395.1 Microcaldota archaeon | reverse complement strand
TTCAAGCTGGGCTACCCTCAACCTCAATTCTTCAACTTCATTCATCTCTAATCGCCAAACAGCTTTCGACGAAAAAGAATTTCCACTTTTCGGTCAAAAACCACACGTCGGAGCTCCGACGCAGCTAAACACATACTGTTTTCTTTAGTAGTAATCAAGGTTTTTCGTTTCTACAGTGTATTCTATTTCGAGTGTCTTGCCTTTTTTGATCGTCTGCTTCCATTCAAGCACGCGGTCTGCTTTCTGCTCGTATTTTTCACTCGAGTTTATTACTTTCACTTCGTCTGCGTAAGACGGCAGTTGGTCGTTTATTACCAGTTGTACGTCTTCAGCCCACTTGTTTTCTACAGTCAACTTGTATTTTGACGTTGTTATTTGCGTTCTGGACTTGCGTTCAGCACTCTCGTTCAAAGTTTCTTTCTTCACCACTATTTCCGGAACGTCTGCAACGTATGCTTCAGCTTCTTTTTCTGCAGGCGTGTAGCTGATGCTGTCCTCGCCGATGAATTCTCCGTTCAAGTACACTTGCATCGTGCCGTCGTTCCAGCTTTCGCCAACAGAATTGTTTATCTTGTATATTCTGCGAGGCTGGCTCCAGTAAGTATTCCACTTTATCTCGCGTTTGAACTCGGCGTTTTTGCTGAACAACGCGTAGTTTCTTGTTTCTCCTTGTTTTATCTCTACAGGCTCGTTGAACGCGTACTTCCAGTACGTTCCGCTGAACGCAGCGCTTGCAGCACTGTCAACCGCTCCTGCGACTGATTCAGCCATTGGAGCTGCTGCAGCCATGTACGACTTGCTCGCGTACCCGTAGTAACTCGGAATTCGAATGCTTACAAAGTGCGGGTAGCCGTTCACTATAGTGAGCGTCGTGTTCCCCCAGTCTTCTCCTCCACCATTGTGCACTGACGCCCATCCTTGCAGTTCACCGCTTCCGCGCGCAGTGTCGCCTACAATATAATACTTGTAATTCTCGTTCCACGTTGCTCCTGAAACTAAATAGCTGACTGAAACTTGTCTTCTGCTTGCAGTAGTTGAAGAAACGAGTATTCCCAGCCCTCGCTCGAACACTTCCGTAGTCTCGTTCACTTTCATGTCTGTCGAAGAGACGGGCAACTGCAAGTCGAGAATGTCCTTCAAGTTCACGACGCTCAACCCTTTCGACGTTGCAACTCCAATGCGCGCGTCGTCAAACCACGCCAGCTTTCCGACAATTCCAGTACCGCCAGTCCCTCCAGTAATGCTTGCGACAATGTTTCTGTTGAGCGACTCGTTCAGCAACTCGCTCAAGCTCTTCAACGCCCAAACTTCCTTTGTTTCCTTCCTGTAATCAGCGAACTCGTTCAAGCTCTTTATTTTGCCTGCAGCATCACGCGCGAAAATCGATTCAAAAACTGCACTGGAAGAAAAGTTGACTATCTTCAAATAATACTCTCCCTCGTTCAAGTTCACTGTCCCGATTCTCTTCACGAACGCCGCGTTGTTCGAGTAAACCGTCACTTGTTTTACCGGCGCGTCGAACGAAACGTTCGAAGCAGCAAAAACCATTCCTGCCAAGAAAACAAAGAAAACAAAAACACTCATTATTTTCGCGCGCATTTCAAACCACCCCTAACTTTAAACTTGAACGAACTATTTCAAACAAACATTTGCATCGAACGAACGTTTTAAAGCAAAACGTTTTCACTCGGCGAATGCCGAACTACTTCAAAACCCTAAACTCCGAAACTTTTAAACCGCCAAAACTACTCTAAACAATTCAAAACCAATCTAAACGTCTAAACTTCTACACTTCAAACCTCGAAACTCCAAAACTTCACAACTTCTGAACCTCAAGACTCCAAAACTCCTGAACTCCGAAACTTTTAAACTCCCAAGTACGCTTGGAACTCGTATGGCGTCGGCCTCAACGCATTCTCGCGTATTTCTTCGAGTTTTACTTCAACGTACGCGTCAATCAGTTCTTGCGGTATGATTCCTTTCAAGAACGCTGAATCAGTCTGGAGTTCGTCGAGCGCTTCCTCGAGCGAGTACGGAAGCATTTTAATGCCGAGTTCTTTCTTTCTCTTCGCGTCGAGCTTTGAAGGGTCAACGTCAACAGGGTCGCCTGGCTCTGTTTTTTTCTTTACTCCGTCAATGCCGGCAGCAAGCAAGCCTGCGATTGCCAAGTAAGAGTTCGCAGACGGGTCGCTTACTCTATACTCTACTCTCTTCGAGTCAACTCCGCCGCGCGAGTACGCTGGAACGCGCACTGCAACAGTCCTGTTCGACTTGCCCCACGCGAGGTACTTGGGCGCGTTCGTGCTTCCCACGAGGCGCTTGAACGAGTTCGTAGTCGGGTTCGTGAATGCTGCGAGCGCCCTGCCGTGCGCAAGCAAGCCTCCTATATAATAACGTGCAGTCTGGCTCAACTCCGCGTACTTGTCGCGCGCGTCGTAAAACTGGTTTTTGTCCGCTTTCCACAAGCTCTGGTGCAAGCACAAGCTACTCCCGTTATCCCCGTACACTGGCAAAGGAAGGAATGTGGCAATCAACGCGTTCGCTGCAGCCATGTTTTTCGTTACAAACTTTGCAGTCAAAATGTCTTCAGCTGCTTTCAACGCGAAAGACTTTTCCAGTTCGAGTGTGCACTGGCCTGCAGTTCCACTCGCGTGATGATGACCTTCAACTCCGACTCCAAAGCTTTCCTCGAGAATTTCGCAAATCTGCGCCCTGAACATTTGAAGCGTGTCTTTCGGCTGGGACGCGAACGTGCCTCTCTTGAAATCAACTGGAAACCCTTGCCCGTACGCGTTCCACGACGCTTCCCGCGAGTCAACGCTGTAACCCTGGCTTCTGAACAACGCCATTGAATCGTAAGCGACAGAATCAAAAGCAAAAAAATCTATTTCAGGCCCGAAGTACTGGACTGAATAGCCTGCCTCGTGCGCAGACTCGCTTGCGTTCTCCAACGACGCCCTGCAATCGCCGGCAAACCTTCCACCGCCGTACGGTTCGAGAATCTTGCAGAAAAACCGTGCAGTGTTAGGCTCCCAAGGAATCAAGGAATACGTATCCTCGTCAGGCACGAGCACCAAATCACTCTGCTCAGCCTTCTTAAAGCCTCGCACGCTGCTCCCATCAATCTCGCCAACTCCCTTCTCAAAACTATCCTCTTCAACAGCAGAAAGCGGAACAACCTTATGCTGCAACGCGCCAGTAACGTCAACAAACTGCAAGTCAACCCAACGAACATTATCCTCATTCAGCTTCTTCACAACCTCGCTAGCAGCCATCCAACACCACCCCAAACACACAAAACAGAATTAGAAAAAGTTTGCAGATTAACCTTATAAACCTGCCATCACACTCCGGAAAACAAAGCAACTTACAGTCTTAATATTACTGCAAAACAAATTCTTCAGAACCAGTCAGGGAAACACTATAAGTTAATCATTTTTTTCTAAATATGCGTAAGTGTTTAGCTGCTCCCTCGCATTGCAGCAATTAACGCAACCTGCGGGTTGATTCCCTGCAAGTTCCAAGTCGCAACCATTGATGCAAGCACTTCGTAGATTCCTGCTCCTTTCTGGTTTCTGAGAGTTCCCATG
>JACRGF010000030.1 GCA_016212395.1 Microcaldota archaeon | reverse complement strand
CCACTACGTTCCTTCTGCTTTGAACCACTTGCTGTTGCGTGGAGAGTTTTACACTGCCTACACTCCCTACCAGCCTGAAATTTCGCAGGGCACGCTTCAAGCGATTTACGAGTTTCAGACGTTCGTCTGCCTTTTGACTGGAATGGATGTTGCGAACGCTTCAATGTACGAGGCTGGAAGCGCGTGCGCCGAGGCTATTAATTTGGCGTGCGCCGAGACTGGCAAAAGCAAAGTTGTTTTTGCGAACAAGCTTAACCCGCAGTATGAATCGACTATTAAAACGTATTCTGAAGCTTGCGGTTTTGAGGTTGCTGAAAAGCTTGACGATGGTGTTGCGTGCGTGCTTGTTCAAAACCCTGATTTTTTCGGCTCTATTGAAGACTTGAGCGCGTTGAGCGCGAAGGCAAAAACTGTCGGCGCGTTGCTTGTTGTTTGCGTGGGCGACGCTTCAAGTTTGGCGTTGTTGAAGCCTCCTGGCGAATGCGGTGCGGATGTTGTTGTGGGTGATTTGCAGGCGTTCGGGAACGGGTTGAGTTTCGGCGGGCCTTACGGAGCGTTTATGGCTGTGCGGAAAGAGCTGGTGAAACGAATTCCGGGCAGGCTTGTGGGCAGGACTCTTGATGTTGACGGGAAGCAAGGCTTTGTCTTGACTTTGCAGGCGCGCGAGCAGCATATTCGCAGGGAAAAGGCTTCAAGCAACATTTGTTCCAACCAGGCGTTGAACGCGTTGGCTGCAACAATCTACCTCTCGCTGTTGGGCGGCGAGGGCTTGAAGAATGTCGCGACTGTTTCTTTCGAGCGCGCTCATTTGCTCCAGCGAAAGTTGGGCGAGTTGGGTTTCACTCTCGTGCGCGACGCGCCTTTTTACAACGAGTTTCTCGTTCGTTCGCCTGTTGAAGTGAAGAAGCTTAACAACGCGTTGGCTGAAAAAGGAATTCTAGGTGGTATTGAATTCAGTGCGCGTGAGTGGCTTGTTGCTTGCACTGAACTGAATTCCGAGAAGGAAATTGAAGAGTTTGTTGAAATCGTCAAGGGGGTAGTAAAATGATTAAGCTCTTGTTTGATTATGAAGAAGCAAATTCCGTTCACGTTTCAGGCAGTGGCGCTGGAGTGGATTTGCCGAGTGGTTTGAAGCGTTCTTTGCTTTCATTGCCTAATTTGAGCGAGGTTAGCGTGGTGCGCCATTTTCTCGCGTTGTCAAAATTGAATTATGGTGTTGATAATGGTTTTTATCCTCTTGGGAGTTGCACGATGAAGTATAATCCCAAAGTTTGCGAGGACGCGTGCAGGCTTCATGGTTTTGCTGGCTTGCATCCTCTCGCGCCTGCTGGGCACGCGCAGGGCGCGTTGCGTTTGATGTTCGAGTTGGAAAACGATTTGTGCGATGTTACTGGGTTCGACGCGTTTTGCCTCCAGCCTGCTGCTGGCGCGCACGGAGAATTGGCGTGTTGCATGATTGCGAAAAAGCATTTCAACGGAAAACGCAGTGTTGTTATTGTTCCTGACAGTGCGCATGGCACTAATCCTGCTTCTGCTGCAATGTGTGGTTTTGAAGTGAAGACTGTGAAGAGCAATTCGCGTGGCGGAGTTGACTTGGAAGAGTTGAAGAAAATGTTGAACGGGGACGTTGCGTTGTTCATGTTGACTGACCCGAACACGCTGGGCTTGTTCGAGGAGAACATGCGCGAGTTGGCTGATGCTGTCCACAAGGTTGGCGCGTTGCTTTACTGCGACGGTGCGAACATGAACGCAATGCTTGGCATAGTGCGTCCTGGCGACAGGGGCTTTGACATGATTCACTTGAATTTGCACAAGAGTTTCGGCACTCCGCACGGTGGCGGTGGTCCTGGAAGCGGGCCGATTGGAGTGAAAAAGGATTTAGTGAAGTACTTGCCTGTCCCGAGAGTAGTGAAAAACGGAGAAGAGTTTTCTTTGGAATGCGATGGTTTTTCCGACTCGATTGGAAGAGTGCGTTCTTTTTACGGAAACTTTGGAGTGCTCGTTCGCGCGTATGCTTACATTAAGGCGTTAGGTCCGCAGGGCTTGAAGGACGTCGGGGAAACGAGCGTGTTGAGCGCGAATTACATTCGAAAGCGCTTGCAAAGCGATTTCGCGCTTCCGTTTGACAGGGTGTGCGCGCACGAGTGCGTTTTCTCGAACGAAAAGCAGGAAGCGAACGGAGTCCACACTATGGACATTGCAAAGCGCTTGCTTGACTACGGTTTCCACGCGCCGACTATTTACTTCCCGCTCATCGTTCACGAGGCGATAATGATAGAGCCTACTGAAACCGAGAGCAAGGAGACGATTGACTCGTTCGTTGAAACGATGAAGAAAATTGCGGTCGAGGCGCGGGAGAATCCGCAGTTGCTGCTTGAAGCTCCGCATGCTACTCCAGTGCGCAGGCTGGATGGAGTGAAGGCTGCGCGCAGTCCTGACTTGAAGTGGGAAAAAAAATAAAATAAAAATAATGCTTGCTGGCAATTATTTTTTTTTGGCGTTGTGGTATGGTGAGAAAACCCAGTTGGTTGAAGATTTGCGCGCCTTCAGGCACTAATGCAAAGCGTTTTTCTATAGTGCGTGATACGCTTGAGAAGCACCATTTGCACTCTATTTGCGTTGAGGCGAAGTGCCCGAACGCGTGCGAGTGCTGGGGTGGAGGTACTGCTACTTTTCTTTTGCTTGGCAAGGTGTGCACGCGCAACTGCAGGTTTTGCTCTGCAAAGCATGCGGGCAAAGGCGAACAAGTTGATGCGCGCGAGCCTGAAAATATTGCTTGTGCAGTGCGCGAGCTGAAGTTGAGTTATGTTGTGCTCACCAGTGTTGACAGGGATGATTTGAGCGATGGGGGCGCGCTTCATTTTGCAGAATGCATTCGTGCAGTGAAGAAAGCGAGGAAAGGCGTTTTCGTCGAGGCGTTGATTCCTGATTTCAGCGGGCGGGAAGATTGCCTGCGCATTATTTGCGATGCAGAGCCTGATGTTGTCGGGCACAACGTCGAGGTTGTGCGCGAGTTGCAGTTGCTTGCGCGCGATGCTCGCGCTAGTTACAAGCAGAGTTTGAAAGTTTTGGAGAGCGTGAAGAAAATTAATTCAAAAATCATTACAAAATCTTCTTTGATGGTTGGTCTGGGGGAAACAAGCGAAATGGTGTTGCGTGCAATGGATGACTTGCGTGCTGTTGGCGTTGACGCTTTGACTATTGGCCAGTACCTCCAGCCCGCTCGAAGCAACCTGCCTGTGAAAGAGTTTGTTTCTCCTGAAAAGTTTGCAGAGTGGGAGAAAGCAGGCAGGGGGAAGGGCTTTTTGTTTGTCGCGAGCGGGCCTTTAGTGAGAAGCAGTTATAAAGCTGGAGAGTTTTATTTGAAGAACATACTCTCCCGCGCGCGTAAAAATCGTGATGAAGAAGAATCAACCTGCAATTGCGTTGATTGATGTTTTTTTGCTCGGTGTTTTGTTATGGTTGTTTTGAAGCATGGGAAAAGCATTTTGAAAGCAACGAAGTTGCTGAAAGTGAGCGTTGAGTTCGACGACTGCATTCGCTCTATTCAAATTTCAGGGGATTTTTTCATGCATCCTGAAGAGAAGATAACTGAGTTGGAAGAAAAATTGGTTGGAACAAAAGCGCGTGATGAAGATGTTTTGCGTGTTGTTGATGTTTTCATGAACGCTGGTGGCGTTGAAGTTTTTGGTTTTACTGCAGAAGATTTAACGAAGGCAGTGCTGATGGCATGCGCTGATGAAGTGAAGTGATTTTTTTTGTCCTCGATTTATTTTTTTGTTCGATGTGTGCAATAGGTGGTTTGGTTGAAAAAAATTCGTTTGCTTGAAACAGGCGCGCATTCCGGCGCGTGGAACATGGCGTTGGACGAAGCCATGCTTGTTGAAACGCAGGAGAATGAAAAGCTGGTTCCGTCGCTTCGCTTGTATTCGTGGAAGCCTGCTTGCGTGACTATCGGCTATTTTCAGTGCTTGCGCGAGGAAGTTGATGTTTCAAAGTGCAAAGAGTTAGGCGTTGATGTCGTGCGCAGGCAGACTGGCGGAGGCGCAGTTTTCCACGACGCCGAGCTTACTTACTCTTTCATCACTCGCGATTATCCTCTCGGCATTCTTGATTCTTACAAGCTGGTTTGCGGGGCGATTTTGAGCGGGTTGAAAACAATTGGAATTGACGGGCAGTTTGTTCCACTCAATGATTTGATTGCTGGGGGAAAGAAGTTCAGCGGGAACGCGCAGACGCGCAAGAAAGGCGTTCTTTTGCAGCATGGCACTATCCTGCTTGACGTTGATGCTGAGAAAATGTTTTCCCTCTTGCTTGTTCCTAATGAAAAGATTAGGGATAAAATGATTGCGAGCGTGAAAGAACGCGTTACTGGAGTTGGAAAAGGTTCTGACGACGTTGCCGGCGCGTTGAAGAAGGGCTTCAGCGAAACGTTTCAAGCTGAATTAGTTGCAAGCAACGTAAGCAAGCATGAAGAAGCAGAAACGAAGAAATTCATTGAAGAAAAGTATGGAAATGGAAAGTGGAATGAAATGCGTTGAAAAATTTTAGTGGGTTGAAAGCGCTTATTATTTTTTTTTGAAGCGTGTCTATTAGTTTGAAGTCGTTTGCATTGAAATCGTTCGATTGGTGTTTGTTTGAGTTGAAGCGTTATTTTTTTGTTTGTTTTTGCAGGTGGGTTTTATGGTTTATGATGCAGTAATTATCGGCGGCGGTCCTGGCGGTTATGTCTGCGCTGTCCGCATTGCCCAGTTGGGCGGGAAAGTTGTTTTGGTCGAGAAGGGAAAGCTGGGCGGAACGTGCACTAGCGTCGGATGCATTCCCACGAAATCTCTTTACGCTACTGTTGAATTATTGAAAAAGTTGAGGAACGCGCGTGCAATGGGCGTTGTTGCTGATAACGTTCAAGTTGATTTTGTTCAAGCGTTGAAGCGCGCTAACCTCATCGCTTCCCAGCTTTCAAAAGGAATTGAATTGTTGCTTAAGAGCAATGGCGTTGAAGTTGTTTCCGGAGTTGGCGAGCTTGTTGATGTTGGGAAAGTGAAGAAAGTGAAAGTTGGCGCGCGGGTTTTGGAGGCGAAGAATGTTGTTATTGCCGCTGGCGGCAGTTCTGTCGAGCTTCCTTTCGCGAAGTTTGACAGTGAAAAGATTATTTCAAGCGAGCACGTTTGGAATTTAAGCGAGTTGCCCAAGTCTCTTGTCGTCATCGGCGGTGGTGTTGAAGGAGTAGAATTTGCCAACCTGTTCAACTCTTTCGGATGCAAGGTTGCTATTGTTGAAATGCTTTCCGAACTGGTTTCCTTCGAGGAAAAGGAAGCGCGCGAGCTTGTCGCGAAAACGCTTGCGCGGGAAGGCGTAGTGCTTGCGTTGGGCAAGCGTGTTGTGAAAGCAAGTGGTGGAGTTGTTGAAGTTGAAGGCGGAGAAAAGTTTGAAGGAGAAAAAGTTTTGGTTGTTGTTGGGAGAAAACCGTCAATTAATGCGCGCGAGCTAGAAAAGTTTGGCGTGAAGTTTGACAAGCGCGGAATTTCTGTTAATGGAAAATGCGAGTGCAGCGTGAAAGGAGTTTTCGCTGTCGGTGATGTTGCTGGAGGCGGGCTTGCGCATGTTGCGAGCGTGCAGGGTGAAGTTGCTGCTGAAAACATTATGGGAAAGAAATCAGAGTTTGACGCGGGTGTTATTCCTTCAGTTATTTTCTCTTCTCCTGAAATTGCGCGCGTTGGCGATTGTGCTGGGGAGGAAGGCGTGCGCGTTGGGCGTTTTCCTTTTGCTGCGAGCGGAAAAGCTGTTTGCGACGGTGAAAAAGCGGGTTTCGTGAAGGTTTTCATGCGCAACAATTTGCTTGTGGGTGGTGTTGTTGTTGGCGCTGGCGCGAGCGAATTGGTTGCAGAGATTGCTTTGGCTGTGAAAAACGAGATTTCAGCAACTCAAATAATTTCAACTGTCCACGCGCACCCTACTCTCCCTGAAGCTTTCGTAGAGGCAGTGCGCGACGCGTTGGGCGAGGCCATTCATTTGCCTAAAAAATAGTTATTCAATTCACAGTATTTTTTTTGCCTTCATTATTCTAGGTATGAACGCGCACAAGAGCGCTTGTTCTGTCATGTGCTCGCGTTTCGCAAGGCCTTTTGAGAACACGTGAATCATTCCCTTCTGTTTTCCGACGTTTTTTACTCCAGTCAGCATTTCGAATGCTTCATTCGCGTCCAAGTCGTGTGCTTCTATTAATTCCATCAGTTTTTCAGGAACTTCAAACCCCATGCTGTTCCCGATAGTCGCTTCTTTTCCGTCGAATACTGCGCAGAACTGCAGGTCCAGCCTTCTCCCCATGAATTCAAACAGCCCGCTTTCCAGCCCTATTCCATAGTCCGCGTTAGTTTTCTTGAATGCCGCGCACGCGCGGTTCACCGCGCCTGCAATAGTCGCGTGCTCGTAAGGCTGTTTGTGCACTCCGGAATCAACTTTCACTCCGCGCACTTCTATCTTCATTCCTTTGAATATTTTTCGAGCAGCATTTCTCGCCCCGTTCACTTTCGTCGGGTTCGCAGAGCCCACTGTTATTTTTATCTGCTTCAATCGCTTTCCTTTCCTGCTTATTTTTCCAGCGAAAATCCTTTCGCATGATATTGGAAGCAAGTCTTCAGCGCATTCGATAGGCACGATGATTAATTCCAGTTGTTTCAGCCCGTTTTTTTTCCTCATTTCATTTATTTGCCTCACTCTCCCTTCTGTCTCTTCGCTTGCTATTACTGCTTGGATTTCGCGCGAGAATGCTGCTGGCCCGTGAAAATCAGACAATGGAAAAATTTCAGTGCTGTTCATTTTTTTCCCTATGAATTTTTCCAAGTTTTTCTTCCTTTTTTCGTACGTCGAGTAGTGTTTGCCTTTGTTTTTTCTTATGAACTCGTCTGTAGTGAGCCCGAGCAAGATTTTCTTTCCGCTTTTGAATGCTGCTTCAAATAGTTTTTCGTGCCCAGCGTGGATAGTTTCAAACGACCCGCCCACTGCCACTAAATCGTGCTTCATGCTTTCAACCTATTTGTAATGTTCTAAAAAGTTTTTCAGAATGGTTTTTCCCGGTTTTGTGAGCACGCTTTCAGGGTGGAACTGCACTCCTTCGCACGGCTGTTTCTTGTGGCGCAGCGCCATTATTTCCCCGTCTGTCAAGCTTGTTGCGCTTGCTTCAAGGCAGTCAGGCAGTTCAGTCACCACGAGCGAGTGGTATCTCGTTGCAGTGAACGGGTTCGGTATTCTTTTGAAGATGGTTTTCCTGTCGTGTTTTACTTGCGTTATTTTTCCGTGCATTATGTTTTTCGCCTGCATTATTTTCGCTCCGAACGCGAGCCCTATTGCCTGGTGCCCGAGGCACACTCCAAAAATTGGGGTTGAATTGAACTCGTGTATTAATGGGATAAAGTGCGAGTCTTTCGGGTGGCCTGGGCCAGGCGACAGCACTATATAGTCCGGGTCGAATGCTTTGATGTCGTTGAGCGTGAACTTGTCGCATCTCGCCACTTTCAACTGCGTGTTCATCGCGCCCAAGTACTGGTAGAGCATGTACACGAAAGAATCGTACGCGTCTATAATGAAAACTTTTTTCTTCATTCTTTCCACCCTCTTCGCTTTCACATTTTATTTTTTTCTATTTTTCCCTTTGCTTTTCCTTTTTTTTTTCTCTCCTGCTTTGCTTTTCTACTCTGTTACTTCCCTGCCTGTTATTGCTTTTATGCACGCGTTTGCTTTCCTCCTCGTTTCAATCCATTCTCCTTTCGCGTCCGAGTCGAGCACTATTCCCGCGCCTGCCTGCACGAATGCAGTTCCGTCTTTCATCAGGATAGACCTGATTGTTATGCAGTGGTCCATGTTTCCCTTCAAGTCAAAGTAGCCCACTGTTCCTGCGTACGGGCCTCTTTTTTCTTTCTCCAACTCCTCGATTACTTCCATCGCGCGAACTTTCGGAGCTCCGCTTACTGTTCCTGCTGGGAACGTTGCCCTGAACGCGTCGAACGCGTTTTTTCCCTGCGCGAGCTTTCCAGTCACGTGCGATACTATGTGCTGGACGTGAGAATACTTTTCAATCGTGAACAGTTCGTTCACTTTCACGCTCCCGAATTTAGCTACTCTTCCAATGTCATTCCTGCACAAGTCCACGAGCATCACGTGCTCTGATTTCTCCTTCTCGTTCGCGAGCAGTTCCGCGGCAAGCTTTTCTTCCTCTTGCTTGTCTTTGCCTCTCCCGCGCGTTCCGGCTATTGGCCTCATTTCGATTCTTTTTCCTTCCATTCTCACGTGCACTTCAGGGCTCGCGCCGAGCAAGTGAAATCCCCCACAGTCCAAATAAAACATGTACGGCGACGGGTTTATTTTCCTCAAGTCGAAATAGATTGATAGCGGGTCGCGCGACGTCTTTACTTCAAGCCTTCTTGAAAGCACTGTCTGGAAAACATCGCCTTTCCTCACGTACTCTTTTGCTTTCTCAACCATTTGCGCGAACTCTGCTTGGCTCGTGTTGCTTAAAAGCGTTTCCCCTCCTATTGCTTCAGTGCTCAACTCGAATTCCTTGCCTTTCAGCACTGTTTCAGCGAATTCCTGCAAGTTGCTTTTTTCTCCCTCGCGAATGTGCGTCACGAATTGGATGCGCTTGTTCGCGTGGTCGAATATAACTGCGTTTTTGTGCACTGCGTAAAACGTGTCGGGAATTTTCAGCTTGTCCGGCAGCGTATCCGGAATTTTTTCGAAAAACCTCACTGCATCGTAAGAGCAAAATCCTATTGGCCCGAACGAGAACCTTGACGCGCCAGTGTCTGCTTTCAACCCTTTCATTATGCTTTCGAGAAAGTGGAGTGCGTCTTTTCCTTCAGGAAGCACGAAGAACTCGTTCTTCACCCCGTAATGCCTGAACAGTTCCTCGCGCAAGTCCCGCACTATCGCCTTGTCGCCTTCAATCCTGCATTCTCTCCCCTTGCTTTGGACTGCGAGCAGCGGCTCGCAGCAAATAATAGACAAGTTTGAAAACCGCTTTGCCAAGCTCGTGGACTCGCTGTCGAATACCGACTCGAGCAGGAAAGAGTGCTTTCTCCCGTACTTTTTCAAAACTCGGAGGAACGCCTTCTGCGGGCTAATCGAATCATCTAAAGGAACTTCTGTAATAAATGCCCTGAAATACGTTTCCACAATAATATCACTGCCTGCAATGTTTGCAAAAAGCATTTATTTGAGCAAGTTTAAAAACAATGCTATGAAAGACGCTCACACCGACGATTTTGAAAAGAACAAGAAGAGAATTCTAAACGACATCCGCCAGTTCCACGAAAACGTTAAAGAACTGGAAGGGGAAGAAGATGAACGCATGAAAACAATACTTGACTTGGCTAAACGCTATGCTTTTGACGCGAACTTTTTCCTAGAAAAAAAAGACTTGATCACTGCCTTCGGGTGCGCGAACTACGCGCACGGCTTGCTTGACGCGCTGAGAAAACTGAAGGAAAAGAAATAGCGTTTCACTGCACTATGCCTTTTTTTTCACGTTTTTACTTCTGCTTCCAATTTTTTCAAGTCTTCGAAAAAGTTAGGGTAGCTTTTCGTTACTGCCTCTGCTTTTTTCACCGTAGTTTTTCCTTCAGCGCACAGCGCTGCTATTGCGCACGCCATTGCAATGCGGTGATCATCATGCGACTCTACCACTGCGCCTTTTAGTTTGCTTTCTTCCACAATTAATTCATCTTGCTTTTCAGTTATCCTCGCACCCATTTTCTTGAGTTCGCTTGAGATTGCCGCGAGCCTGTCGCTTTCCTTTATCCTCAATCTTCCAGCATTGTAAATTCTCGTTTTTCCTTTCGCACAGCACGCGAGCACTGCGAGAATAGGCGCCATGTCCGGAATGTCCCCAACATCCACTTCCACTCCGCGCAACTCCGATTTTTCCACAACGCACGCGCTTCCCTCCCTCTTTATTCTCGCGTTCATTCTCTCAAGTATTTCAATTATCTTCTTGTCCCCTTGCCTGCTTTCAGCCCGCAAGTTTCCCACTTCCACTTTTCCTCCGGCTATTGCTCCTGCTGCGAGCAAAAAGCACGCTGAAGAATAATCGCCTTCAACTGAATACTCCCGCGCTTTATACTCTTGTTTTCCCGGAATAATGAATTCTCTATACTCTTCATCTACTATTGCGCTTATTCCAAACTCGTTCAAAACATCAAGCGTTATTTCAACGTAAGGCTTTGACTCGAGCTTCGTAGTTATTTTTACTGTTGACTGTTCTTCTGCGAGTGGAAGTGCAAACAGCAAGCCACTCACAAACTGCGAACTAACATCTCCGGAAATTTCTATTCTTCCGCCTTCAATTCTTCCTTTCCCTTCTATTTCTACTGGCGGGAATCCGTTGTTCGATTTTGCTTTCACTCCGAGTTGCGTGAGCGCTTCAATTACTGGCTTCATCGGCCTTTTCAAAAGGCTTCCTTTCCCGCTTAAAACAGTTTTTCCTTTCGCGAGCGCAGCAATTGGAATGAGGAAACGAATAGTGCTTCCTGAAAGCTTGCAGTTGATTTGTTTTTTCGGGGCAGTAAGCGTTTGCGTTCCAATTATTTCCAGTGCGTTCCCTTCAACTCTCTTTATTTTCGCTCCGAACGCCTTCATTCCTTCTATTGT
>JACRGF010000029.1 GCA_016212395.1 Microcaldota archaeon | reverse complement strand
CTGCTTCAAGCTGGGCTACCCTCAACCTCAATTCTTCAACTTCATTCATCTCTAATCGCCAAACAGCTTTCGACGAAAAAGAATTTCCACTTTTCGGTCAAAAACCACACGTCGGAGCTCCGACGCAGCTAAACACATACGGAAGAGAGAAAGTTTTTTAAACATTAATGCAAAAGAGTCTTTTGCTATACTTTCTACTATTGGGGGTGCCGTGCATGAATTTTTTCGCGAAAAACTCGACCATGAAAACCGCGTCCTTATTCTCGTTATTGTTACTCCTCTTAGCCAGCGTGAGCCTTGCGCAAACGCTTACACTGAACGTCAGCGGAGCTTCGCAAGCATACCCCAACTCTAACGTCACGCTCACCGGAGTGTTTTATGCTGACGGGACGGGTTCTGCAAGCAAAGCTATTACTGCAACAATGCCTGCGAGCGCTTACAACAGAACGAACACTACAGACTCGAACGGCGCGTTCTCAGTCATTGCAACCACGCCTTCAACAACAGGCGACTCGAACGTTACAATAACAGCAACTTACGCTGAAGGCTCTACCATTACTAAAGACTTCGGAGTGCGCGTTTCAAGCGTGAACACTGCAGAAATTTTCTTCATCGGCGCGCAGCCTCCGTTCAACGCGAGCACGAGATTCCAAGCGAGAATACTCTTGAAAAACTCTTCAAGCCAGCCTCTTGCAAGTTATTCCCCTCTTGTTCAAGTGTACGCTGAAAACAGCGGGAGCGCTTCAGGATGGACTCTCGCAAACCAGTCCGCCACGACAAACGCTTCAGGAGAAATCATTTACAACATTACGAGCCCGTCGAGTGCAGCAGGAAACTACATGCTCATCGTAGAACGCGGGAAAGGAATGCGTGGATTGATGATTTCATCAGGAGTTTCAATGTCTGTAAGCACTCTGGACTCTGCAGGCTCGCAGGCAACAGACTTTGCTCCAGGAGAAACAGTGACGATCCAAGCGAAATTAACCAACCTTACTGGCTCGATTACAGGCGCTTCGCCAGTTGCTTCCATTACTCTGCCCAACGGCACTGTAACCGTACTGCCTCTTCCTGCAAACCCTGATTCTGAAAACTATTCCGGCTACTACAATGCTTCTTATACTACTCCTGCAAGCGTTTCAGGAGAAATTTCAATAGACGTTTCCGCCACTATCAACCGCAGGACTGAGGAATCCCGCGTAGTCATCAGCGTCAAATCGTTCACAGTTGAAGTAAGCGACCAACAAGACTTTTTCAAGGAATTCGGAGGAAAGAAAGGAATACCTCCAGGCGGGCAAGTGGGCTTGGACGTGCTAGTCATAAACATTTCAACAGACCAGGACGTTGAAGCGTCGCTTGACGGAACGACGGCGAACAGCGCGAACTGCTCGAACATTTCGCTCGCGCGGTTGTGGAACGTCGTGAACGGAACGAATTATTCCGCAACGCTAACTCGCGGCATTGGAATGGACATGATGCAGGCAGTATGCAAGATTTCGTTCAACGCGCCGAACGCTGCTGCAACTTATGGCGTAACTGTAAACGTTTCGTATAAAGGCGGTTCTGAAACTGGGACTGGCTACTTCGCTGCTCAAAATTATTTCTTGAGCGTTGCGCCACAAATTTCAACTGGAGGAGAAATGGAGTTCATGCCAATGGCTTTGCCGAACGCCAACACTACTCTTCAAATATCTGCGTGGAACTTGAGCTCGAACACTGCAGTCCCGAAAGCTTTAATTCAAAGCATTATGGCGACGAAAATAACTCCGCTCATGTTCATGGGTGGCGGTAGTGCTGCGAACACTACGCCTTCCTACTGGGCTACTGGAAGCGGAAGCACGAGCCCGCACATAAACGTCACCACTCTCAGTTTCACAGGCCCGCAGCTTATTGAAGTAAATTCTTCGATTGGCGGGGAGCAAGTGACTGGAAGCGGCTTTATAATCACTAAATATATAATGGGCTTCCTCATGCCAATGAGCACAAGCGGAGGAATGGGCGGAGGCGGAACTTCGTGCAGTGGAAACATCACTTTCATGGGAATGGTGAAAGACATTCGCACGAACCAAATGGCTACAGGCGCGTCAATAACAGACATTTTTGAAGCGAGAAACGAAATGACTGGCCAAAACATTCGAAACTGCCTCAACTTGACTCCAGCAACTACAACAAGCGGGCAGGCAAACGTCACTATCTCGGTAAACGCGTCATGCTCGCTTTCAGGATTCTACTTTGCACTAGTGAACGTAACCTACCAAGGCATGACTGACTTTATTCCTTCAGGCTTTTCGTGCAAAACGATTGACTTCTGGCCTGAAGTAACAACCTCGCAAGGCTTCGGGTGGCGAGTTGCGCCATCATCATGCGTAAACATTTCAGTAACGCGCATCACCAAACTATCAACGCGTGCTAACGTTACTGCTGGAAACTTGAGCATTACGCGCGTAGCAAACATGAACCCAGGCAAAGGAGGAAAAATACTGCAAAACAGCGTTTCACTCTCTACAAACCTCACGAGCCCAGGCAGCGGCGCGAGCGGAACAGGCACGGTAATGATTTGCCCGCAAAACTTTACCCTCGGAGGTCAAGCGATTTCAAGCTGGCCCAACGGCAACATGGAAATTACTGTTCAAGTGTGCGAAAATTCAAGCAACGCGTGCGACACGAGCTGGAGCGGAATGAGAATCACTCCGTTCGACATGTGGATCGAGCGCCAAGGCTGGCAAAGCACGTTCGCAATAGGCTCGAACCAATCAGTAATAATAAACGTCAAAGCAAACGTTTCACCCTCGAACGCGAGCGCGTTCGTAGTTACTGTAGGCAGGCCGTGGGAAGGCTCAATGCTAAAAGCAACAGTAGCAGAAGCAACTCTCTTGAACGACGGCTGGAATTCAAGCGAAGACAACAACAGGTGGGACGGCAGGGAACGATGGAACGTTACTTTCACAATTCCAGTTGCAGTCAAGAAAGGAGGAGCGCAAATCACTTTTGAAGTGAACGGAAGCACTACCTACGGAGTGAACGAAACAGCCACAGACGACATGTGGGGCTCGCTCCAAAAATACATAGTGCTCCTTATTCCTGACGAAAACATTGACAACAACATGTTCCTGCGCCCTGCAGACAGCGTGCAAGACAACAACACGCTGCTCGCATACGGCATAAACTTGACTGTGCTCCAGCAAACGTACGGTCTTGCATCACAATCGAACACGTACGTGCTGTCAACAAACAACTTTACTTTAATGCGCAACACTGGGCAAGGCGACGTTACAACCTACTACGGAAACAACACTGCACTGCTCGTGTTCGACAACCTAACTGCAGGCGTGTGCGACACTGTAGTACTGAGAAAAACCGCGCCAGGCGGTTATTTGAAAATACTGTCCATCAACTCTTCCTTTGCAGGAAGAAGCGTGCACGACGGCTTGCGCTTGAAAAGCATTGTAAACTGCTTCAGGCCAACATTCGTAAACTCTACAGCAGCCCTTGCTTCATACCAGCAATCAGGCTCAACATCAAACTGGGGAGGAAGCAATCAATACAACGTAGAATTTACGATACCTTACATGGTGGTTTTGAACAGCCAAGCAGTTGGCAGCAAGAATGTTTCAATAAACGCTGTAATCCAGCAAAGGTCTGAAGGCAGCGGCAACTCTGGAGTAGGAATGGAAGGCTCGCTCACAAGCGAAAACTATTCATCTACAAGCGCTGTTACTGGCTCTGACGGAATAGCATTCGTCAAATTAAAAGCAAACGTGAGCGGGCGGCTCATGGCGTTCTGGAAAATCGCGAACGAAACAGAAACAGAGGACATTGCGTCAATGGAGTCTGGAACAACATTCAAAATACTCCAATTCGACACGCAAGCAGGGTCGATTTACTCAAAGCCTGTTTCAACCGCAAACCTTGTACTCTCTGATGTTGGAGGATTCATGATGATGAACGGTCAAGTGTGGAACGGAACGCTCGTAGAACAAAACGCGAACGACTTTATACCCGACGGGCAAGCAAACACGCACTACATTTCAGTAGACGCAAGCAACGAGCTCAGGATAAACACTGACCAAACATGGGGCAACAGTGGCTCAATAAGGCTGTTCGGAATAGGGCCTAGGACAGGGCCAGGCGCTGAATGCAACGCGCCTGGAACATGCACTTTAGGAATACCTGACAACGTAGACCTCATCACAGCCAACCTGAGTACTGCAGGCGTAAGCACGTACCGAATCCGAAAAACAGGAAGCAATCCAGGAGGAGCAGACGTTGCATTCCTCTTAAACCTTTCAACAGACGACGGAACGACGTTCGTTTCAGTAGGCCCGATTTCCATCCTCAATTCTGATTCGATTGGAACAGAAAGCTTGTTAGCAAACCCAAGCAACGCCTCGCGAGTATTCGCTGGAATAGATGGCATACTGCCTGTGCGGCTCTTCCCGCCACCAGGCACGCTAGTAAACCCAGGCGATCCGTTCCTTGAAGTCTGGGCAGTCGGAGACCCTGATGCTTCCCACTCGACTTGCAGTGGAGGAACGTGCTACTTAAACTCTACACTAACTCCACCCGGCCTTGAATACAAAGTAGGCGCGTTCACAGGCAACTCTACGCACAAGACAATAGCATTCTTCCAAAAATCGCCTACAGCAGGCAATCCATTCGTGCAAAGCTCTACTCAAAACGTTTCAGTCTACGTGTGCGCGCAAACATTCGACCAGCCTAATGCACGGCCAATAGAAGGCTTGAACGTCAACCTCACTCTCGAATACTTCCAGCAAGGAGGAATGGGCGGGCAACAACAACACGTTCCGCTCACAATGTACTCGCCTGCAACAAACAATGCCTCGACGAACATTACAACTGGCCCGAGCGGGTGCGTTGGCTTGAAAGCAGGCCCGCCTGAAGGAGGCTGGCAGTCTTGCTCTACGCCGCAAACAATAATGGCAGCAGTAGGCAACTCGACTCACTCGCAAGCAGACATTTGGGTGAGCAGCGTGTTCAGGCAATGCAATTGGGGGTCAAACTAGAATCCCCTCTTTTATTTTTTTATTATTTTTTTTTGAATGCAGTTTGTAGTTTTTCGTTGGTGGTAAAAGTTTTGGGGTTTAGAAGTTTTGGAGTTTCGGGGTTTTGTTTCTTTGGTTTTGAATGGTTTCGTTTCCGTGGTTTTGGGTGGTTTTGTTATGATGAAAAAAAACAGTTTGCACGCGTTCCTGTTCGCCCTCCTGCTGTTTGGAGGGCTATTGTTCGCGCAAGACAGTTGCAGCATAAGCTCTGTAACTACCTCGTCGTCAGTCTCGAAAGCAACTACAGGCACGAGCGTAGTAATCTCGTCAGTCTCGACAGCCACGTCGCAATGCACTGCAACTCAACTACAGCTGATTTCAAGCGGCGCGAACACTGGCGGCGCGCTTACTATCAACGACCCGCCTTCTCCAGGCTACTACTCGAACACGCTCATCTCCACTTCAGGAACAACAAAAACATTCACTGTAACTGCAGGCACTGAAGACGTTTACACTTACAACGTTCAAGCCACTTACACAGGCGGCTCGCAAAGCTCGACTGGAACAATCATTGAATTCGTCTCGCCAAGCACGTTCACAGTAAGCGGAACTCCAAGCTCTGCAACTGTCACGCAAGGAAGCTCGACGACGATCACCATCAACGTCCAAAACCCAGGAACCTCGTCCGTAACCTCCTCCTACAACTTGAGCTACGACGCGTCCAAAATGACTATCACCGGAGACGCGAGGAACGGCAGCCTCACTATTGCAGCAGGCACAACGCAAACGCTCACCTTCACTGTAGCGCCAACCTCGAACGGCACTGCAACGTTCCAATTAGGAAGCAACACTAACGCATTCACTTCAACAATCGGAGTAACCTCCTCGCTCACTGCAAGCGGAACTCCCTCGAGCGCAAGCGTCTATGTAGGAAACCCGTTCACTCTAACTATTACTGTCTCAAATACTGGCGCTTCAAGCCAAACAAGCACTTACAACCTAAGCTACAACCCCTCGCTCGTAAGCACTTCAACTGCTTCAAGCGGAAGCGTTACTGTAGCTGCCAGTGGAACTTCAACGCTCTCATGGACGCTCACTGGAGTAAGCAGTGGAACAGGCAGCGTAATATTCCAGTTGGGTTCTAACACGAGCGCGTTCACTTCAGCAGTGACAGTAACGTGGCCGTCTGGAAGCAGTGGCAGTGGAAGTAGCAGCGGAACAACAACCACTACGACGACAACGCCAACCACTACAACGCCCCCAACCACCACGCCACCCGCAACAACCCCGCCTGAAGTGACAACTCCTTCAACTCCAACAGCGCCACCGCCAACTTCAGCAATAGTAATTCAAGCTTCACTTGATGCGCCAACTCAAGCAACTTTAGGCGACACGATAACTTTGACGCTTACTGCAAACAACGCGCCAGCACCCAACGTTGCAGTAAAAATTTCAACGCCTTCAGGAAAAATAGTTTCAAAAACAACTGATGAGAACGGCAGGGCGACGTTCGTCGCGACAGAAGAAGGCTTTTACGACTATTCAGCAGAAGGATACTCTATTGGCTTGGTTGAAACGTTCGTGAAAACACAAGCAGTTACAACCCCGCCCGTAACGCCTCCAACAACTGCGCCTGCTGAAATCACCCCGCCAGCGCAAATCGTTATTGGAGAGCCAACGCGAGTCACTGTAATTGTAGGCGGACAGCCTGCAGCGAACGTTCAAGTTACAGTAACTGCTCCTGACGGAGGCAAATTCAAAGTAACAACAGACGCGAGCGGAATAGCAACGTTCACTCCAACGCAAGCAGGCAATTACGCGTTCAGCCTCGCAAGTTCGCCGCAGACACAGCCGAAGACTGTAAGCGCGCAGCAAGCAACGCCAACAGCAGACTACTCGTGGATACTGCTCGCTGCAGGAGTAATAATCGTGCTCATCATCATTGCCGGACTCGCATTGTGGATGATGAAGCCGAAGAAATACTAACGCGCTCAAGCAAACAAAAAACTCTTTTTTTTTCTTTTTTTCTTATTCGCGCGTAGTTAGTCTTGTTTTTATTCCTGCTTGTTCAAAGGGTATTCCTTATGGGCTTGGCTGACAAGATTCACGGCGTGGAAGACGAACTGTCCACGACTAAAGTGCACAAGGGCACTGAGTACCACGTGGGCTTGCTGAAAGCAAAGCTCGCGAAACTCAAAAAGCAAGCGTCGTCAGCTAAAAGCAGCGGTGGCGGAAGGGCTTTCGACGTGCGCAAGAGCGGGGACTCGCGCGTAGTGCTCATCGGCTTGCCTTCAGTTGGAAAAAGCACTCTGCTCACGAAAATAACTAACGCGAAAAGCGAAATCGCCGCGTACGCATTCACCACCCTCACAGTAATCCCTGGAGTGCTCGAGTACAAAAGCGCGCGCATTCAAATCCTCGACTTGCCCGGCATTCTCAGTGGAGCAGCTGAAGGCACTGGCAGGGGAAGGGAAGTGCTTGCAGTCGCCCGCTCTGCAGACTTGGTTTTGCTAATGCTCGACGTGTTCCAGCCAGACCAAGCGCTCATGCTGCGCAAAGAACTGGAAATGATGGGCATCCGCCTCGACAAGAAGCATCCAAACATTGTAATAACGCGCAAAAGCAAAGGAGGCACTACCATCACGAGCACAGTCAAGCGCACGAAGCTCGAAGACAGGATGGTCATCGACGTGCTCAACGTTTACGGCATTCACAACGCAGACGTTATATTCAGGGAAGACGCGAGCGTGGACGACTTAATCGACGTGCTTGTTGAAAACCGCGTGTACATTCCAACACTCACAGTGCTCAACAAAATAGACTTGGTAAACAAGGAATACTTGGAAGAAGTAAGCAAGCGCATCGGCCCGGGCTTTATTCCCATAGCTGCAGACTCTGGGTTCAACTGCGAGAAAGTAAAGCAAGCAATATACGAAAAGCTCGAATTCATCCGCGTCTACATGCGCAAGCGAAGCGGAGAAATAGACTACAAAGAACCCTTAATAATGCGCTCCAACTCCACGGTAGCCGACGTGTGCGACCGCATCCATAGGGACTGGAAGAAAGAATTCAAGTACGCGCAAGTATGGGGCAAAAGCGCCAAATTCGGAGGCCAAAAAGTCGGGCTGGAACACAAAATGCAAGACGAAGACGTACTCACAATAGCAAAAAAATAAGGGGTGGTTTCGTGAACTGTTTTGCAAGCAAACTTTTGAGTTTACTCGGCTGGGACAATAAAATAGCACAGAAAATTTCAGAAAAATATGGGCAACGTCCTGCTCTGTTTTGGAACCTTTCCACTGTATCCGGAATCGCGTCTGTATGCTCATTTCTCGGAATTTTCTTGGCCTTGCTGTTGTTCATACCTACAAACATGCTGCACTTGAACGTGCATTCAATTCTCTCAACACTTGCACTCTTCTTGTTAATTGCTTCTGCATTCCTATTCTTCTTATTCGAACTTTTAACTGCCATTGCTGCATTTTCAATGGGTGATGGTGTGCAAGGAGGCATGATTCTCATAGGAATTCCATTAGTACTGCTTGTAAGTGCAACATTCAGTTTCTACTACCGGCAATCCAAAGAAGAAGAATTAAAAAAATAGAAGAAATTACTTTTTTTTCTTTTCCGCTTTCTTTTCTTTTGCTATTTCTTCGTTTATTCTCTTCACAACCAATTCAGCGTCAATTCCGTGCGCAGCGCACCCTGCCTCTACAGTTTCCATCAACGCCATCCCGCACCCAACGCAATGCAAGCCTTGCTCGAAAAAAACTTTCACTGCCTGCGGGTGCTTCTGCACAACATCGTAAATAATCGAGTCCTTAGAAATTTTTTCGCTCATGAATGCGTGTTTTAAAGCTTCACACTTAAAAACGTTTTCTATGAAAAAACTCGCTGCACTGAATTTCCTAGACTCATTCATCTACGCAGGCTTCCAGCTAATCCTCCCGCTTCTCCTCGTAGCACGAGGCATAGACTTGGTGACGATCGGCTTCGTGTTCGCGGCAATGCCCCTCGTCTTTCTAACCGTGCGCCTTTTGTTCGCGTCACTCGCAGACCAGACTGGAGTGAAAAACTTTTTCTACGCGAACGGGTTTTTCTCCGCGCTCTCAAGCATGCTTTACCTCACTGCGTCAAGCCCTCTCTTGTTCGCGTTCGGAAAAATAGCTGAAGGCGCGAAAAGCTCTTCCTTCTGGGCAGTCAACCGGACTGCAGTAGTCCAAGAGTCAAGCGCGCACGCCGAGAAAAACGCCGCGCTCCTCTCCGGAGTGCGCGCGTTCGCACTCTCCACAGGCATGATAGTTTCAGGAATTGTCATTGCTGTCTACTCTTTCGAAGCAGCGCTTTACGCAATGCTTGCAGTCTCAACTGCCACGATACTCACAACTTCCTTCTTCAAAAGCAAGCAGGCAACGCAGAAACTGTCCCTCTCGAAGACACTCGAGCAACTCGACGCGAGAAAAAAACGCCGAGCGTTTTGGCTTGCAGCAGCGTCGAACGCCATCTTCGACGCGCCAGTCTATAACATCATGCCGTTCATGCTAACATTGTTCATGAAAATGCAGTTGCTTTTCAGCTACGAAAAAATAGGCTTGCTGCTCGCTGCTTACTACGCGGTTCAAGCGCTTGCAACGTTCATTGCAGTCAAAACGCGCGCGAACCCGAAAACACTCGCGCTCCTCTTCGCAATCATCTACATTCCCTCAACAGCACTAATGGCATTCGTAGACGGCAACGCATTCATCCTCCTCTTTCTCGTAGCTTCATTCGCGTGCGGGCTCGGCGCGAAAACATTCGAGACCATCATCATGCAAAACACTAAAAACAGCAAGACAATATCCGTCGACATAGGGCTGTTCCACATTCCATCCCGCTTGTACGAATTCCTGTTCTTTGCACTTGCGGGCATAGCAATAACCTCGCTTGGATTCACGCCAATCTTCGCGCTCGCAACAGCGTCAGCAACAACATACGCTATATTTTCAACAAGAATACTGAAATAAGCAGAGAACAAGCAAGCCAGAAAAAAATGCATAACAAACGCGCAAAAACCATTAAACACGCAACACGAACAGTTTCGAAATTCGATTATTTTTTTGTGCGAAACAGCAAGCTTGTTTTTTTCCCAGCGCGCGTTTTCCCGGTTCGTTTATAAATCCTTGCGTGGTGCTTGTGGGAAGCCTTTTATATTCTTCTTTATTAAACAATTAGTTCACATGCTTCTAGTTAGCATATTCTCTTTTGGGGTGCGGTGGTAACTTGGGGGAAACTAAACACGATAAGATTATCCTATCACATTCTCTGGTTCCAAAGCACAGAATCCTCTCGAAGGAAGAAGAGGACAAGTTTTTCAAAAAGTTCGGCGTTGTGAAGAAAAACCTTCCAAGAATACTTTCAGACGACCCTGTAGCCGAGCTTTTGGGTGCTGTGGAAGGCAATATTCTCGAAATCACCCGCATTGACCCTACTGGTGAAAATGTTTACTACCGTCTCGTCGTGAGGTAATCATCATGGATAAGGAACTACTCTCCGCGTATTTTCAGGACAACAGCCTCGTGCGCCAGCATCTTGAAAGCTACAACAAGTTTGTTGAACAAAGGCTCCAGTCGGTAATAAACAAAGTCGGCTTTGTAGAGCCGAACATTGAAGGATACATGCTGAAATTCGGCAGAGTGCGCTTGGAAAAGCCAATGATTGTAGAAGCAGACGGAAGCAGGCGTTCCATCGTGCCAATGGAAGCGCGCTTGCGCGACTTGACGTACGCAGCGCCTATTTTCCTCGAAATCATTCCAGTCATTAACGGCATTGAAAGAAGAATTTTCAGCGAAGTGTTCATAGGCGAACTGCCTGTAATGGTGAAAAGCAAATTGTGCCACTTGGAAGGCTTGAACGAAGACGAGCTCATCGATGCAGGAGAAGACGCGAATGATACAGGCGGCTATTTTATCATCAACGGAAGCGAGCGCGTGCTCGTAAGCATTGAAGACCTGGCGCCGAACAGAATAATGGTGACGAAAGAAAAAGACGGCGCGGTCATTAACAGCAAAGTGTTTTCAACCCGCTTCGGCTTCAGGACAAGATGCGTCGTCGAAAGAAGCAACGAAGGCATTCTCTCTGTAACATTCCCCGCAGCTCCAGCGAACTTGAACCTCATCACCATTTTGAGGGCGCTCGGGCTGAAGACAGACGAGCAGATTTTCGATGCGTTCGCAAGCCCGTCTAAAATACGAAGCGACATTATGCTCAACCTTGAAGTGGACGAGACGAAAACAAAAGAAGACGCGTTCGAATTAATAGGAAAAAAAGCAGCTCCCGGGCAGGCGAAAGAATACAGGCAAAAGCGCGCTGAAATACTGCTCGACACTTACCTGCTCCCGCACTTGGGCGTAGACCCGAAAGACCGGGTTGCAAAGTCGCATTACCTCGTGAAAATGGCTGAAAAATCAATCCGCGTTTTCTACAGGAAAGTAGCGCAGGACGACAAAGACCACTACATGAACAAGAGAATAAAACTCACAGGCAACCTCATGGAAGAATTGTTCCGCTACGCGTTTCAATTCCTGATAAAAGACGTCGCGTACCAAGTGGAACGAGCCGCGGCAAGAGGAAGGCGCCTCGTAGTCCAGACGATGGTGCGCCCGGACGCGCTCTCTGAAAGAATCCGTTATTCAATGGCTACCGGAAACTGGATTGCAGGCCAGACTGGAGTATCACAACTGCTCGACCGCACCAACCACTTGTCCGCAGTATCCCACTTGCGCAGGATAATCTCCCCGCTCAGCAGAAAGCACCCGCACTTCAAGGCAAGAGACTTGCACGGAACTCACTGGGGAAAATTGTGCGTTGGCAAGGATACGAACGTGCTTTTATTCGACGGCTTCAACACGCGCACGATGGACGAGCTTTCAAAGTGCTGGAAACACAACTGCATTACTACGTTTGATGAAAACAAAAGCGTTCTCACTCCCTCGATTATTGCTGACTACCAAGCGTTGGACGCAGCGCAGGCAGGCAAGCGCGTGTTTTCAATTACTGCTGAAAGCGGCAGGCAAATAATTGCAACAGAAGACCACCCTTTTCTCACCGAGCACGGCTGGAAAGACGCCGGCAAACTCGCGCTCGGTGAAAAAGTGCTCGTAATTCCAGCAATCGACTCCATTGCAGAAAGCCTGCCTGAAAACACACCCGTCGACAACATACTCACAAAATACCTTCCGAAAGACTCATTAACGCCAGCTCAAGTGAAATGGGAGAAACTCTCTTTGCTCGCAAGATTGTTCGGATTCACGCTCGCAGACGGCTCGATCGGAAGAACAATCGAATGGAACTGCGGATGCGCAGAAGACGCGGCGGCCATAAACTCAGACTTAAAACGGCTCGGGTTTGACGTGAACGAATCTAAACCGTGCACTACTAGCATAACGTTTGAAGGAAGAACAACGGCGTACAAGACGCACCGCATTACGAAAGGCGGGCAGTTTCTGAAAATGTTTTTAGAATTAGGCGCTCCAACAGGCAGAAGGACAGACTCTGATTACTGCGTGCCAAAATGGATTATGAACGCGCCTCGTTCTGTCAAGCGCGAATTCCTGGCAGGGTTTTTCGGAGGCGACGGCTCAATGCCTATTTACGTTGCTTCAAGAAAAAAGAAGAACAAGTTCAGAATCCCGCTTCTCGTGCAGCACAAGCGCTCCGAGAATGTCGAAAGTGGCGCGGAATTCCTGCGCCAGGTTTCAATTCTCCTTGCAGAATTCAAAGTCGATTCAAAAGTCAAAATTTCCAGCACTCCGGAATACTCGCGCAAAGACGGCGCGCAAATGGTGAAATTATCGCTTGAATTCGGCGCAAGCCGATCCAACGTTGCCAACGTCACTCAAAAAATTGGCTACAGGTATTGCAAGAAAAAATCAGAATTTTCAAATCTCGCCGGCGAATACCTGCGCGTGCGGAGCATTGCAAAAACAACGCGGCACGCACTCAAAGAAACAGCAAAAAAAATGCATTCATCCGGAAGCACTCCAAAGCAAATATCCGAAAAACTCGGCATAAAATTGCGCGCAATCAAATCATGGCTGTACTCTGAACGTTACCTTAAAACCCGTTTTGCCGCTGGAATGACGCCTGATTTCAACGAATGGGTGAAGCACTGCAGAAAACCCGCTGTTGTTCCAGAAAAAATTGTTTCAATCAACGAAGTTAACGTAACAGACGTGAGGGACTTTACTACCGCGAGCCCAACGCACACCTTCATTGCAAACGGCTTTATAGTGCACAATTGCCCCAACGAATCTCCGGAAGGCCCGAGCTGCGCGCTCGTCAAAAACATGGCGCTCTTATGCGAAATCTCGACGGGCGACGAGGAAAAAAGCGTTGAAGTGCTCGTAAAAAAACTCGGAGTCAGTTTATAGATTTATTTTGAATGTGGAAGGTTGTTCGTTATGGTGAAGAAACAAAGAACTGCTGTTTACTTGAATGGAAGGCTGATTGGTTTTCACGAGGAAGGCGAAAAGCTCGTGAAAGAACTGATTGAAAAAAGAAGAAGCGGAGGCATGAGCCCGCAAACGAACTTCGCGCTCGTCGGGAAAACGAACGAACTGCACATTAACACTGACGGAGGAAGGGCGCGCAGGCCTTACATTATAGTTGAAAACGGCAAGTCGAAGTTCACCACTGAAATCCGCGACAAGCTCGCGAAAAAAGAAATAGGCTGGAACCAGCTCATCAAAATGGGTGTAGTCGAATACCTTGACTCTGAGGAAGAAAGTTCGCACTCTTACATCGCGTCCAACGAAGAGCATATTGACAAGGAGCACACTCACTTGGAAATAGACCCTGTAAGCATTGCAGGAGTAACCGTCTCTTACCTCCCATTCCCTGAATACAATTCATCCCCGAGGATTACAATGGCTTGCGCCATGAGCAAACAGTCCCTCGGCTTGTACGCAAGCAACTTCAACTTGAGAATGGACTCGCGCGCCCACGTGCTTTACTACCCGCAACAGCCTCTCGTCCAGTCGCGTCCTTACCACATTCTAAACTTCAACAGGAGGCCTGCAGGCCAAAACTTTGTAGTCGCAATCACTTCATTCCACGGATACAACATGGGCGACGGCGTGATATTCAACAAGAACGCAGTAGAACGCGCGCTCGGAAGAAGCGTGTTCTACAAAACTTACGAAACAGAAGAACGCAGGTACCCTGGAGGCCAGAAAGACAAGTTCGAAGTGCCGCAACCCACGGTAAGCGGGTACCGCGAGGAAAGCGTTTACAGGCACTTGGGCGATGACGGCATTGTCGGGCCTGAAAGCGAAGTGTCAGGAAGAGACGTGCTCGTGGGAAAAACGTCGCCTCCTCGTTTCCTGGAAGAAGTTTCAACGTTTGGAATAAGCGAAGAAAAAAAGAGAGAAAATTCTATCACGCTCAAAAGCGGCGAGGACGGCACTGTAGACTCTGTATTGCTGACTGAAAGCCCGTCCGGCAACAAGCTCGTGAAAATCCGCGTGCGCGGAGTAAAAATCCCGGAGTGCGGGGACAAGTTCGCCTCGAGGCACGGCCAGAAAGGAGTAGTCGGATTAATCGCGCCTCAAGAAGACTTGCCTTTCACTGCAAACGGCATTGTGCCAGACTTGATAATCAACCCGCACGCTATCCCGTCAAGAATGACTGCAGGACACATTCTCGAAATGATTGGAGGCAAAGCATCAGCCATGACAGGCAAAATCGCGGACGGCACGATGTTCAACGGAGACAAGGAAGAACAATTCAAGAAAACGCTCACTGAATACGGCTTCGAGCCGTACGGAAAAGAAACATTATACGACGGCATTACCGGAGAGCGCATTGAAACGGAAATATTCATGGGAGTCATTTACTACCAGAAGCTCCACCACCTCGTGTCGAACAAACTGCACGTTCGCTCAAGAGGCCCAGTCCAACTCCTGACGCACCAGCCCACTGAAGGAAGGGCGCGCGAAGGAGGGTTGAGGTTCGGTGAAATGGAGCGCGACTGCCTCATCGGATACGGCGCGAGCATGCTGTTGAAGGAAAGAATGCTTGAAGAAAGCGACAAGAGCACTGAACTCGTGTGCGGAAAATGCGGGGCCCTCGCAGTGCACGACCACATTAAAAACCGCGACTACTGCCCGCTCTGCGACTCGACAAACTTGCACTACATAGAAATGAGCTACGCGTTCAAACTGTTGATAGACGAAATAAAAGCAATCGGCATATTCCCAAAACTAATGCTCAAAGACAAGGCGTAAAACAAAAACAGAAAAACAAGCGAGGCATTACCACACGAAAAAATAAAATAAAAGCAAAAAAATAAAAACAAAAAATGAAAACAGAAAAACAAAAGCAAAAAAAAACAAAAGCAAAAACGCGCGCAACAAAAAATGAAAGCAAAAGCACACGATTGCATTCATGTTTTTTTTTGCGTGTTGCAAGCGAGTTTGGGTTGATGAAAGCAAGCGTGTTGAATGCGCGAACGAATATTGTTGTTCATGTTTTTTTTTGCGTGTTGCAAGCAAGTTTGAATTCGTTGAATGATTGTTTCGAAAAATTGCAGGCGTGATAAACATGGCTGTAGACAAAATGGTTGAAAAAATAAAGTTTTCGCTGTTCTCACCGGAAATGGTGCGCAAGATGAGCGCTGCGAAAATAACTATTCCAGATACTTACAACGAGGACGGCTACCCCATTGACGGCGGGCTTGTTGACCAGCGCATGGGCATTATAGACCCGGGGTTGAAATGCAAAACGTGCGGAGGAAAAATCCGCTCGTGCCCAGGGCACTTTACGCACATCGAACTCGTCAGGCCAGTAGTGCACCCGGAATTCGCGAAAGTAATCTACATGCTCTTAAAATCAACGTGCCGAGAGTGCAAGCGCGTGCTCCTCTCGAAAAAACAAGCTGAAACTCTCACAGAAGACGCTATTCTTTCAGAAGAAGACATTCCAAGCGAAGTCATTGCGAAGACGAAGAAAGTTTCAGTATGCCCGCACTGCCAAGCAAAGCAGACGGAACTAAAATTCGAAAAGCCGACTACTTTCTACGCAGGCGAACGCATGCTCTTGCCAACTGAAATACGCGACTCGCTCACGAAAATTCCAGACGACGACTTGAAACTGCTTGGAATGGACCCGACGTTCGCAAGGCCTGAATGGATGATTCTCACTGCACTCATCGTCCCGCCTGTCACAGTCCGGCCGTCAATCACGCTCGAAACAGGAGAGAGAAGCGAAGACGACTTGACGCACAAGCTCGTGGACATCATGCGCATAAACCAGCGCCTTGAAGCAAACATTAACGCCGGCGCGCCACAGCTTATCATCGAAGACTTGTGGGAACTCCTCCAATACCACGTTACCACTTACTTCAACAATGAAACGTCAAACATTCCGCCAGCGCGCCACAGGTCAGGCAGGCCTTTGAAAACGCTCTCCCAAAGATTGAAAGGAAAAGAAGGAAGGTTCCGCTACAACTTGAGCGGAAAAAGAGTAAACTTTTCAGCAAGAACAGTCATCTCGCCAGACCCGAACATCAGCATAAACGAGGTAGGCGTTCCGCTTGAAGTCGCTGAAGAACTCACTGTGCCAGTGAAAGTAACAGAATGGAACATTGAAGAATGCAAAAAAATATTGGCGCGCGACAGCTTCCCGAAAGCAGTCTACCTCATAAGCCCAGACGGCAGAAGGAGGAAAATAACAGACAAGAACAAAGAAGAACTCGCGCTACTCGTTGTTGCAGGCGCGACTATAGAACGCCAGCTCGACAACAATGACACTGTCCTGTTCAACCGCCAGCCGTCACTCCACCGCATTTCAATAATGTGCCACACTGCAAGAATACTTCCAGGCAGGAGCTTCAGGCTAAACCTCTGCAATTGCCCGCCTTACAACGCTGACTTTGACGGAGACGAAATGAACCTCCACGTGCCCCAGACAGAAGAAGCGCGCGTAGAAGCTGAAGTGCTAATGAAAGTGGAAGACCAAATCATTTCACCACGCCACGGCCACGCGATCATAAAACCCCAGGAAGACTACGTTTCAGGCATTTACCTCCTAACGCGCAAAGACGTTGCGTTCACAAAACAGGAAGCATGCCAGCTCCTCGCAACAGCCGGAATAAGCGACCTGCCTGACCCGGACAAAGGCAAGAAATACTCCGGAAGAGCATTATTCTCCATGCTACTGCCAAAAGACTTGAACGTAGAATTCCGCTCCAAGCTCTGCAGGGAAAAAGGCAAGTGCTCAAAAAAAGGATGCCCTTACGACGGCTTCGTCGTAATAAAAGACGGCCAGCTTGTCTCGGGCTCTATTGAAAGCAGAGGATTCGAAAACGAGCTTGTAGAAGCAATCATGCACAAGCACGGCGCAACAGCAGCGCGCATTTTCCTCGACAAGGCAACGCACATGGCGTTATACGTCGTGACGAAGCACGGGTTTTCAGTGGACATTTCAAACTATTCGCTCACGAAAGAATCGCAAGAGAAAGTGGACGCGATCAACAACGAGGCAAAACGCTCTGTAGACGGCCTCATCCTGAAATACAAGAACAAGACGCTCGAACGCCTGCCGGGCAGGAGCTTGAAGGAAACGCTTGAAGAAAAAATCATGGGCGTGCTAAGCGAAGCGAGAGACGGGTGCGGAGACGTGGTAGAAAAATCCCTTGGATTAGAAAACACGTCCATTCTCATGGCGCGCATCGGCGCGAGAGGAAGCCTGCTCAACGCAATTCAAATGGCTGCAATGGTCGGCCAGCAGGCAGTAAGAGGAAAAAGAATAACCCGCGGGTTCTCCCAACGCACGCTGCCTCACTTCAAAAAAGGAGAACTAAGCGCGGAATCAAAAGGCTTTGTAACAGCCTCGTTCAGGCACGGCTTGTCGCCAACAGAATTCTTCTTCCACTCAATGGGAGGCAGGGAGTCCCTCGTAAACACTGCCATCAGGACAGCCAGGTCAGGATACATGCAGCGCAGGCTCATCAACGCGCTCCAAGACCTCGTAGTCCAGCCAGACTACACAGTGCGCGACTCGCGAGGAACAATAATAGAATTCATTTACGGGGGAGACGCGCGAGACCCAATGAAATCCAAAGCACTCAAAGAAGCAGCCTCTGGCCCAGAAAGAGAGTAAGCAAAAAAGCAAACAAAAACAGAAAAACAAAAAAGAAAAAGCGCGCGCAACAAGAAAACAGAAAAACAAAAAATGAAAGCAAAAAAACAAAAAAAAACCGATTCGCGAAGCACGAGCGAGGTTTGAACGCGCGAACAAAAAATCGTTGTTTATGTTTTTTTTGCGTGTTGCAAGCGAGTTTGGGTTGGTGAACGAGAACAAAATTGTTGTTGATGTTTTTTTGCATGTTGGAAGAAAATTTGTAAAAGTGGTTTTTATGGCGAGAGAAAAAGACAAGACGACTATAGATGTCGGCGAAGCAGTAGGCGTAGTTGCAGCGCAAAGCATCGGCGAGCCAGGCACTCAAATGTCCTTGGCATACGACGAGAAAGTCATCGTCAGGGAAGGGAGCGAAGTCCGCATTGAAAAAATAGGCGAGTTCATAGACTCTGCGTTCGAGCGCTTCGGCTTTGTGAATGAAGGCGGCCACGAGATATGCGACCTTCCAATCGAGATTTACGCGCCGAGCCTCACTGAACACGAAAAAATCGAGTGGAGAAAAATAACTGCGCTCAGCAGGCACAAGAGCCCGGAAAAAATGCTTTTCATCAAAACGCGTTCCGGAAGAACGATAACCGCGACTCCGTTCCACTCGTTCGTCGTGCGCAAAGACAACCAGATAACTCCCATCGCAGGCTCTGCGCTCAAGAAAGGCGACAGGCTTCCAGCCTTGAGAAACCTTGCATTGCCTGAAGACAGCACGGCAATCGAACGCGTCGACGCAAAGCCAGTGCTTGAAACGCGCCTTAAATACCTCGCGTGCAACAACGGAACGCTTCGTGCCTACCCGCGCGAGTCAAGCAAGCCGTTGCCGCAATGCCTTGAATTAGACGGCGAATTCGGGTGGCTGTTCGGCATTTACCTTGCCGAAGGCAATTCAACCCGCAATTACTTCTCGATTTCAGCCACTGAACAGCCAATCATAGAAAAACTTCATTGCTTCACAAGCGCGTACAACTTAACGTCCAACGAGTACGACAACACGCGCGGCTTTTCGCTCGGGCATGATGTTCACATAAACTCGACGCTGTTCTCGCAATTCTTCAAGGCAACGTGCGGCACTGGCTCGCGCGAAAAGCACGTCCCGCAGTTTGCGTTTTCCGCCAGCGAAGAATTCATCGGCGCGCTGCTCAAAGGATACTTCGACGGCGACGGCAACGTGACTGTAGAACGAAAAGCCATCCGCGCTTTCTCAAACTCGAAAGCACTAATCGACGGCGTCACGCTTCTCCTCGCAAGGCTTGGGATATTCGCGAGCAAAAAAAGGGAAAAGCAAGGCTACACCCTCTCAATCTCGCACAGGCACGCGGAACTCTTCCTGGAAAAAATAGGTTCAGACATCGAAGAAAAAAGAACTGCGCTCGAACTCCTCGCTTCCGCAAAATCAAAGTCTGACTACAACCTTGTGGACGTGATTCCTGGCGTTGGCAAAACCCTGAAAACAATCTCCAGCGCTCTCGGCATCCCATCGCGCGCAGTGAACAGTTCAGTCAAACGCGACAAGGCAGGCCGCTCAACCCTTAAAAAATACATTGCATTATTCGAAACCCTTGCGGAAAGCAAAAAAGCAAGCGTTCCCGAGCTTGCTGTTTTAAAGCAAGCAGTTGAAAGCGACGCAGTATGGGACGAAATCACTGCCATCGAATACATCGAGCCGGCGACAAGGCACGTCTACGACTTTACAGTCCCGGGAACTGAAACGTTCACCACGTTCGACGGCATCGTCACGCACAACACCATGCGCACTTTCCACTACGCTGGAGTCGCAGAACAAGTGCCGACCGGCCTTCCGCGCTTGATTGAAATAGTGGACGCGCGCAGGGCGCCTAAAAAACCGCTCATGGACATTCACCTCGAAAAAGGCATTGCGAAAAACGAGGAGAAAGCAATGCGCATTGCTGAAGGAATAGAAGGAATTTCGCTTGGAAAAGTCGCTGACATTGAAGAAAACTTTGTGAAAAAACTAATAATCGTAACGATAGACGAAAAAATACTCCGTGAAGAAGCAGTATCCCTTTCCGACGTGAAAAAACTCATTAAAGACTTGGCAGGCGAGGACGTTGAAGACGGCGAGACGCGCAGCCAACTCAAAATAAAAGTGAAGGGAGGCAAGCTCCGCGCAATACGCAAGCTGTCCAACAAGCTCGCGCAACTCCACTTGAAAGGAATAAAAAACATTTCCCGCTCCATGGTCATCAGAGGCTTGGACGAGTACGTTATCCGCACTGGCGGAAGCAACATTGCCGAAGTAATAAAATGGCCTGGCGTGGACTCGACGCGCATTTACACGAACGACATCAAGGAAGTAGAGCGATCGCTTGGCATAGAAGCAGCGCGCAACGCCATCATCCAAGAAATAAAAATGGTGCTCGACACTCAAGGACTCGACGTTGACTTGCGCCACATCATGCTCCTCGCAGACGCCATGACGATGGACGGCTCTGTCAAAAGCGTTGGCAGGCACGGGCTAAGCGGTGAAAAAGCAGGCATTCTCGCCCGCGCTGCGTTCGAAGAAACAATCAAACACCTCGTCGCAGCAGCAATAAAAAGCGACGAAGACACTCTCGTTGGAGTTACTGAAAACATTATCATCGGCCAGTCAATTCCCGTAGGCACGGGTATAGTAAAACTCGAAATGAAGAGAAAAGAAAAAAAGTAAATGCGCAAAACGCTAAACTACAAAACCAAACAAACAAAACTTCAAAACTCCAAAACTTCTAAACTGAAAACAATTTAAGGGTGAACAACAATGGACTTGGACAAGGCAATCAGGCTTGCAGTAGACACTGGAAAAGTGGAATTCGGCTCGAAGACAGCCAAGAAAGTTTCAATGCACGCGAAAGCAAAACTCGTGGTAATCGCTTCAAACTGCCCGAAGGAAACAAGCGTTGCAATAACGCGCTACGCGAAACTCTCGAACGTGCCCACACTAAAATACTCTGGCACGTCGCTTGAACTCGGGTCGCTCTGCGGCGTTCCATACCCTGTCTCCACGCTCTCGGTAATCAGCGAAGGAAACTCGAACATTCTCGAAGCAATAACTCCGTCGCAGTAAAACAATCCAACATGCAAATCAAATTATAGGTGCTTTTTTTGTTTACAATTTCCAACGACGATATTAAATGCATTTCCCTTTTTGAAAGCATTACCGGCGCGACAGTGAAAGACTGTTTGTTTGAAGGCGAAGCTGCTGCTTTTCTCGTGAACGAAAAGCAAATCGGCCGCGCGATAGGCAGGGGCGGCTCGAACATAGAACGCGTGCGCAAAAGCTTCAACAAAAACGTTTACGTCTTCGAATACTCGCCAGACGTTGCGGAATTCGTGAAAAACTTGTTCGCGCCTTTCCCCGTAAGGGATATAAACATTCAGGACAAAAATAATAGCCGTACAGCGCTAGTTAAAATCGATTCAAAACACAGGGGAAGTGCGATCGGCCGAGGCGGGGAAAAAATAAAGCTCGCCCGCGCGCTGCTTCAAAGACATTTTGAATGCGACCTACGCTTACTATAATCCATCGGTGGTTTTGGAGTTTAGAAGTTTTGTTGTTGCAAAATGGTTTTTATAAAAAGCGTCGTAGGAAGGGGGATGAATCCAGGGGTTTCGGGGGAAACCTTGGTTTCCCCCAAGACGCCTTTAGGTGGTTTTGTTGGGAAGAGGAGAATTCAGCGGAAGAGACTTGAAACGCAAACGAAAAACGTTCAAATGGCTCAAGAAACCGTGGAAGAGAAAAAAACTCAGGCTTAAAGACAAGTTCGACCCGCTTGAAGGCTCGCCCCAAGCGAAAGGCATTGTCATAGAGAAAAAGTCAATGGAGCAAAAACAGCCGCACTCCGGCTTGATAAAATGCGTTAAAGTACAGCTTGCCAAAAACGGAAAGCTGATAACCGCCTTTGCTCCAGGCGACGGCGCAATCAACTTCATAGACGAACACGATGAAGTCACTGTGGACGGCTTGGGCGGCTCGCAGAGAGGACAAATGGGCTCTATTCCAGGCGTTCGCCACAAAGTAGTTGCAGTCAACGGCGTGGACTTGAACATGCTCGTGCAAGGAAGAAAAGAAAAGCCGAAACGCTAACAGAGCAATGAAAATGCGAGGCGCTCGCAAAAAATAAATAATTAAAACAATGAGGGTGGATGAACTTGACGAAACTATTCGGAAAATACGATTTAAGCGAAGTAAGCGTTACAGACGAGGGCCTGAAGCCGTACGTGTCGCTCACGTCAGTGAAAATCCCGCACTCTCACGGAAGGCAGGCGAAAAAACAATTCGGAAAATCGAAAGTAAACCTCGTAGAACGCCTTGTGAACAAGCTCATGAGAGGAGGAACTGGAAAGAAAACTGCAGGCAGGGTTATCCGCACTCACGGAAAGCTTCAAGGCAAGAAATACAAGGCAATCAAAATCGTCGAGCAAGCACTCGCGGAAGTGCAGAAGAGAACGAACAAAAACCCGGTTCAAACACTCGTTGAAGCAGTGCAAAACACTGCGCCCCGCGAAGACACTACCCGCGTTCAATTTGGAGGCGTGTCCTACCAAGTCGCGGTGGATGTTGCAGCGCAACGCAGGCTAGACATGGCGTTGAGAAACTTGAGCCTCGCAGCCATCATGCAAAGCTTTGCCAAGAAAACGACAATGGCTGAAGCGCTCGCCAACGAACTCGTACTCGCCTCTAAAGCAGATGTGAACTCGTACGCAGTCAAAAAAAGAGACGAGACAGAAAGAATTGCCAGGAGTGCAAGGTAAAGAAACACTTCTTTTTTTTTGTTTTTTTTAATTTTATTTTTTCTCGCGCTACCTAAAGCCAGTTTTTTCAACATTCAAGCAAGTTTTATATTCTTTTTTTACCCATTTTGTGCTTGATGAAACGCGTTTTGCCGTGCTTGTTTGCGTTGCTTGTTTTTGCTTCTGTTTCTTTTGCTCCAGTTTCATCCATTCCTTTCTGCGAGGACAACGAGGAAGGCAAGACTACTTTCATGACTGGAACTATCCGCAGCGGCGCGATTGAAAGCGGGACTGAACGCAACATTCAAACTACTATGGACGCGTGCGCGTCTTCAACTTCAGTCAAGGAATACTACTGCGATGCCGGCGTTCTCCGCTCTGAAACAATAGCATGCGGCGCGGGCTTCATGTGTGAAATGGGCTCGTGCATTGAAAAAGCGTTTTACTGCGACGGGCCAACGCTCAACCAGACGAATGCGAGCCTCAAGCAGTCTATTTCCATCGGCTATAGCATTCAAGAAAAGAAAGGCGCCGGCGCTTCTTACACTGACGAGTGCATTGGCAACGCTTCAGTGAAAGAATTCTACTGCCTTCCAACAGCAAAAGCAGAGCAGACTGTCTCATGCCCTTCAAACTCTCCGTGCGTTGACGGCGCGTGCGTTTACACTCCGCCAGCAATTCCCCCCCAGCGTGTTACAGTAAGCGCGCGCGCAGGAAAATTTCTTTTCTCAGTCCCGTTCTCTAACGCGCAAGTTTCAACAACATGCACTGGCTTGAATGTAAAGAAAATTCACGCGTTCACTGACTCCCTCGACAATTTCGCGAGCCCCCCCTCGCTCGTTGCAGGCGTTTACTGGTTCAACGCAGCTTCAGACTGCACTATCACGCTTGAAGGCACTGATTCAAACAGCTTGAGTGGAACGCTGTTGCGCGCAGGCTGGAACAGGCTCGGCTCGACGAACGCGACAATCCAATCCTCTGCATTGTTCTCGAACTGCGACCTGAAAGCACTCGTAAAATTCAATTCCTACTCTGCAAGCGTTTCAAGCGCTGTTTCAACAACAGAATCTATAACTCCCGGAGGCGCGTACTTCGCGTTCGTCAAAAAATCATGCAAGCTAAAATAAAAAACAATGTTGATGGATATGCTCGAAATAACCAAAACCAATGCACTCCTGCTTTCCTTAATCCTGCTATTCTCCCTCTTCACCCTCGGCTGCGTTTCCAACGAGCAGATAACTCAAGTGCAAAAACTGTTCACGAAAGCAAGCGAAAACGCTGGCTTGGACTCTCAAAACACGACTGTGAAAACCAACCAGACAAAACCACCCAAGCAAAACCATTCACAACCCCCAGCTCCTCCACCTGACCAGCCTCCAACTCCTCCAATAGAACAACCTCCAGCAGAGCCAACACAGCAACAATTGATTCAAACGCTCAACGAAACGTTCATGTTTCCAGAGTAATGGGTTTTTATTCTTTTTCTCTCTAAAATCTATCCTTCTTATCCGACGTTTTTTTCGACGGTAGGAGAAGTCATTTTGTTTTTACCTGAGGTGTGGCTTTATGGGAAAGAAAGAATTCGTTGTCGAGGAAGTTCAGAAGCTCATGCATTCAAGGCAGTTTATTCGAAACATTGCCATCGTCGCCCACGTGGACCACGGCAAGACAACGATGACAGATTCATTAGTCGCGCGCGCCGGGCTTATCAGCAGGGAACTCGCAGGCCAGCAGAGAATGCTTGACTTTGACGAGCAAGAGCAAGCGCGAGGCATTACCATCAAGGCAGCTTACATTTCACTCGGGTTCACATACGACAACAAAGACTACCTCATTAACTTGATTGACACTCCTGGCCACGTTGACTTCGGAGGCCATGTTACGCGCGCCATGCGCGCAGTAGACGGCATTATCCTCGTGGTAGACGCTGTCGAGGGCGTCATGCCCCAGACTGAAACAGTATTGCGCCAGTCGTTGAAGGAGAAAGCAAAGCCTGCTGTTTTCATCAACAAAATCGACAGGCTCATCAACGAATTAAAATTAACTCCAGATCAGATGCAAGACCGGCTTCTCAAGATTATTGCAGGCATTAACAAGCTCATCAACGAGTACGCGCCTGCAGAGTTCAAGCAAGAATGGCTTATTGGAGTAGAGAAGGGAAACATTGCTTTCGGCTCTGCGTACAACAAGTGGGCAGTCAACTTTCTTTACATGAAAAAAACAGGCTTCAACTTCAAAAAGATTTACGAGTTTTGCGCGCAAGGAAACCACAAGATTCTCGTAGAGCAAGCGCCTCTCGACGAAGTGATTCTCGGCATGGTAGTCTCATACCACCCTGACCCTATTACGGCGCAAAAGTACAGGATTCCAGTCATCTGGAAAGGCGACATTACCAGCGCAGCCGGGCAAGGCATGTCATTGTGCGACGCGAGCGGAAAAGTTTGCATGGTGATATTCGGAGTCGTAATGGACGAGCACGCCGGCGAAGTCGGAGTCGGCAGGATATTCAGCGGCACGATCAAGAAAGGAACTGAACTGTTCCTCGCGAGCAGGCAAAAGAGCGAGAAAGTACAGCAAGTAGGCATTTACATGGGCCCTGACAGAGTGCTCGTGGAAGAAGTGCCTGCAGGCAACATTGTTGCAGTAGTAGGCTTGCATGACTTGTACGTCGGAGAAACTGCTTCTGAACTAGAAATGGACCCGTTCGAGCAAATAAAACACTATTCCGAGCCTGTAGTCACAAAGTCAATTGAAGCGAAGAACACGAAGGACTTGGTTCGGCTCATTGAAATCCTCCGTCAAATCGCGAAGGAAGACCCGACGATTAAAATCGAAATCAAGCAGGAGACTGGAGAGCACTTGATTTCAGGAATGGGCGAACTCCACTTGGAAATCATCGAGTACAAAATCAAGAACGAAAAGAAATGCGAAATTGAAACTTCCCAACCCATTGTAGTTTACAGGGAAACGATTTCAACGCAGGCAGGTCCTGTCGAGGGAAAATCGCCGAACAAGCACACTAAAATCAAAGTGATAGTCGAGCCTGTAGAGGAAAGCTTGATGAAAGCGATGGTTGACGGCGACATTCCCGAGGGCAGGCCGAAAGGAAGAACGCTGCTCGAAGTACTCGTGAAAGCAGGCTTGCCGAGAGAGGAAGCGCGCAACGTGAAATCCATTTACAACCGCTGCCTGCTCATCGACTCTACGAAAGGAGTGCAGTACCTCGATGAAATAATGGAGCTCGTGCTTGAAGGTTTTGAAGATGCTGTGAACAACGGGCCGCTCGCGCGCGAAAAAGTCACCGGAGTTAAAGTAAAACTTGTTGACGCGACTATTCACGAAGACCCAGTGCACCGAGGCCCAGCGCAAGTGATTCCCGCATCGCGCAGGCCTATTTACGCCGGAATGCTGTTGGCAGGCGTGAACCTGCTTGAGCCCAAGCAAAAACTGCTTGTTCAATGCCCGCAGAACTACATGAGCCAAGTAATCTCTCAAATTCAAGGCAGGCGAGGCCAAGTTGGAGACATCCAGCAAGAAGGAGAAACCGTTACAGTAAACGCGAAAGTTCCAGTTGCAGACATGTTCGGGTTCGCGAACGACATTCGCAGTGCAACTCAAGGACGCGCGATTTGGTACACTGAATACGCGGGATACGAAAAAATGCCTCGGGAACTGCAAAACCGCCTCGTGCCCCAAATCCGCGAGAGGAAAGGAGAACAGAAAGAACCGCCTACAGCGCAGTTCTTCATGGAATAAACCCGCTCGAAGTTAGGTATAAAAATGTCTCTTTTTAATTTTTTCCAAAGGAGTTGTTGAAAAGTGAGCGATTTAGGAGGTTCAAGCCCGGCATTCCACGGAAGAGAACTCGCACGCGCAGTGGAACACCTGCACACGCTCGAAGAAAAACTCAAGAAAACAAAAGCCAAGAAAGAAAAAGAAGCAGTAAAAAACGAGATAACATTCATCAAGCAACACATCGAATTCCTGAAAGAACGCGCACAAGCAGAACAAGGCGACACAGAAGAAGAAGGGCCTTACTATTAACTGTTTCGAGTTTTGAAGTTTAGGAGTTTTGAACGCAACTAACTGTTTCGAGCTTTGGAGTTTAGAGGTTTTGATTGGTTTTGGAGTTTTGACTTGTTTTGAGTTGTTTTGAATTGTTTCGACTTGTTTTGACTGGTTCTGATTGGTTTTGAAGTTCAGGGGTTTTGGAGTTTCGACTCGCCTTAACTCGCAATAGAAAATCTGAACAAGCAGAACAATAAAAAGCAGTATGCTTCATAAGAAGTAATTGGTGCTGTGATGGAGGTTGCAAAGGAACAAGCTAAGGCGCGTGTTTCTGCGCTTGTTGAAAAGTTCACTAGACTCAAGGCAGATGGCAAGCTTCGCGATTTGAACGAGTCTGACACGAAGGCGGCGTTCATCGAGCCGCTCTTTGAATCGCTCGGCTGGAGCGTGCGGGATTTAGATGAAGTCGCGCGCGAAAAGCAAGTCTTGAGGGGCAGGGCTGATTACGCCTTCAAGCTTTCCAGCACCATACGTTTTTTCGTTGAAGCAAAAGCAGTGCCAGTCTTGCTTGACGAGAAAGACGCCAGGCAGGCGATAAACTACGCTTACTTAAAGTCTGTTTCATGGGCGGTCTTAACTAATTTTGAGAAGCTCGTATTGTATAATTCCGAGTGGAAGGCGAGCAGAAGCGAGGAAAGTCGCTTCCTGTTGTTCGAGAAGCCGGACGATTACCTAACTCACTTTGACGACTTGTGGCTGCTTTCCAAAAGTGCATTTCTGGCTGGCGCGTTGGACGAGCACGCCGAAAAGTACGGGCGAAAGGCAAAGCGCGAGCCTGTCACTAAAGCGCTCTTCAGGGATTTTATGCGCTGGCGCTCGCTTATCGCCAAGAGCGTCGTGTCTCACGACCCGCGCAGGAAACTCACTCCGGAAAACGTTGACGAGGGCGTGCAGCGTTTTCTCAACCGCCTCGTGTTCATCCGCACGTGCGAGGACAGGGGCATTGAAAACGAGCTTTTGCGCGCTCTCGTGCGCGAGTGGAAGGAAGGTGGCAAGCGCAGGCTAACAAGCCACCTGCACGACTTGTTTACAGACTTCAACACGGTTTACGACAGCGACTTGTTCGCGCCACACTTAGCAGGCGAGCTGTTAGTGGACGACAGCGTCTTGGAGCAAGTTTTAAACGAGCTTTACGAAAACCCTGACGGCGTGCACTACAAGTTTTCAGACATTCCAGCCGACGTCCTCGGAACGATTTACGAGCAATACCTTGCCACTATACTCCGAAAAACCGGCGGGCTTGCCGAGAAAGAAGCCAACAGGAAGGAAATGGGCATTTACTACACGCCGACTTACATTGTGGACTACATCGTGAAAAACACTTTAGGCGAGCTCACCGCCAAAGCAAAACGCGCCGAAGACCTTGAAAAAATAAAAGTTTTAGACCCAGCGTGCGGCTCAGGCTCATTCCTCATAAAAGCCTACGAAACGCTCTACGAAGCGTACCAAAAGAAAAACAACGGAGACCAAGAAATCCTCGGAGAAAACGTCTCGAAAAACGCGTACTCTGTGCTCACGAAAAACCTGCACGGAGTCGACCTCGACGCCAAAGCAGTAGAAATAGCCGAGCTAAACCTCCTCCTGCACGCAGTAAGAAGACGCGGTCTCCTCCCACCCCTCTCAGACAACATAAAACAAGGCAACAGCCTCATCTCCGGAACACAAGAACAACTCGAAAAACACTTCGGAAAAAAATGGAAAGAAAAACACCCATTCAACTGGGAAACAGAATACGAACAAACAATGAAAAACGGAGGATTCGACGTAATAATAGGAAACCCGCCGTATGTTAGTGTTAAAGTGCTGCCGAGTGACGAGAAGCAGTACTTTATAGACACCTTCGATTCTGCCACTGGTCAATTTGATCTTTACGGGCTTTTTATCGAGCGTTCGATTCGCTTGCTGCGCGAAGGCGGTTTATTCGGCTTTATAACTTCCAATACCTACCTCTCGAACAAGCACTTCAAGAAACTAAGAGAATTCATACTAAAAAATACAAAGATACGCGCCATCGCCAATCTCGGTGAGAGTGTTTTCAAAGACGCGCACCTTGACGTCGCAATAATCCTACTAGAGAAGTGTGGCGACGATAAAAAACGCGAAGCCAACTCATTTGTTGTTTTCCAGAATGTCGAGGAATTCCGTGCTAATAATGGAACAGAAGTTCCACAGAAAACTTTTGCGGCAAGCGAAAATTATGAGTTTAAAATAAACATTACTCATTCAGACGCCAAACTATTCAAAAAACTCAAAGAAACCTCAGTTCCTCTAGGGGCAATTGTTGAAATTACTCGCGGCATAGAGCGTGGCTCCAATGATAAGGATATTTCAGATAAACAGGTCAACAATTCCTACAAAAAAGTACTAGTAGGGAAAGATATAGCCCGCTACTGCATAACTTTTGCTGGTCGACATATCAAGTACCAACGCGACAATGAATCTGATTTCAAGACGTCCCGCATATTCGAAGCCGAGAAGATTCTGGTTCAAAGGATAAGGAACTTAAGTCTTAAACGGCGGCTTGTAGCGACATTAGATGGCGAGAATTACTACATGTAGAGTGTCAGCGGAATTGTCCTAATTTGTTGTCAGCGAAAATGTCCGCTTTTTCTGCTTATGAACGCGCTTGTTGAAATACCTTTTGTTGCGGTAAACGCTGGCTGGCGTTTGCCAGCCAAGGGCGCTCAGCTTGCG
>JACRGF010000005.1 GCA_016212395.1 Microcaldota archaeon | reverse complement strand
CACTTGGATGCCTTAATAAATCGTCGGACACTGCAAACACGCAAAAAACAGCAGGAACACTCACTGATTTAAACGTTCACGAACAAAAACTGCATTATTCTCGAAATCAAGCATTCGAGACTAACAAAGACTCAAGACTGTAAACGTTTTAAGCAGGGGTGGCGGTTGGATTCGAACTGTTGTTCGAATGCCCGCCAAGTCGCTTCGGCGACTCAAGCCCCTGCTCATTCACTTGCGTTCATTCGCAGGGGTGGCGGAGTCAATCGGTTGGCAAACAACCCATTGCTGCAACCTGGTCAAACGCGTCAGAAAGCAAAAGTTTGCTTGACGAAACTCAAAATCTGATGGCTTAGGCCTGCGCGAGTTCAAATCTCGTCCCCTGCATCTGCTTCATTATCCCCTGGATATTTCCCAACCGTTTTTTTCGTGTATTCCTGAGAAATTCCAAGCTCTTCTTTTTTATCGAAGGAACTTATTTCATGACTAAACTTTTGCAAAATTTTGAACGTCCAACAAAACTGCTGAAGCAGTTTTGTGGACCATAAAAACTCTCGGTTTTTGTTGGTCAGAGAAAATAACGAGCATGCGAAATTAACGTCGTAATCGTTCGGGAAAACTTTTCGTTTTCTGGAGGGTTGTTTACGTCGGAGAGCGTGTTTTGCCGTTCAAAAACAGGAAAACAGTGGTTTCGACGTGACGAGCATGGATAACGCAAAAAATTTTGTTCAGCGATTACGGCGTGAGTTTTCACGCAGCAGACAAACCATCGACGTAAGAAAAAATGCAAAACTTTAGAAACAAAGCAACCGAAAAAATAAAAGGCAACAAATTTATTTTTATTGATTCGATAAGCACCATGCTTATTTACAACAAATCCGATGTTTTTACAAGATTCACGCACAGTATTTTGACGAGAATGAGAATGAACGGGTCAAGAGGGATACTGCTTTGTTTGGAAAACGAGACTGATAAAGCAGTCCATGCTGAAATCGTGCAGTTATGCGACAAAGTGATAAGCATCTGAGGCAAAATGCAAGCATGAAAAATGCAAGTATTATTTTGATTAAAAAAATATCCATGGTACGGTATCTCCTGATAAATTAATGTTGTTTGTTTCGGTTAAATATAAGGAATCATTAGTGAACAAAGGATAATTATAGCTACAAATATACTGCGGGTACTTTGAAATACTTTTTTTCATTTGCTTTTCCTTCTCCTAATTCACCCAGCGATACTATAAAAGTCTTTTTTGGTGTATATTCCGATAGGAAATTTGCAAATGATCTTGTTGTCTTGCCAGCTTTCTTGACTTCAACGGCCATTTCCAGATTGCCAACTACGAAGTCCAGTTCTCCGCCGGATGCAGTCCGCCAATATTTTACTTCCCCTAATTGTCTAAGTTCGCAGTAAATGAAATTCTCCAACGCTGGGCCGGTTATAGCCCCTGAGAAATCACCGAGTAAGTTATTCCTGAAACCATTGTCCAAGAAATACACCTTCGGATTTTTTCTTATTTCAGTGGAGATATTCCTATGGAACGGCCTGACTATGCTTATTACAAAGGAATCCTGCAATAGAGGCAAAATGGCCTTCACTTCGTTATACGAGATTCCGGATTGCTGGCTAAGCGTCTCGTATTTTACCGGACCGCCAACAGATGAGGCAAGGGTTTTCAACAGAAGGATTGCCGGTTCCCGATACTTGTTCCCGAATCTGGCGACTACGTCTTTCTCCACATAATTAGAAAACAGAGTTTTCAAGAGCTCTGCTTTTTTAAATTCGTCCTCTTCCAGAGCAATGCGGGGGTATGCGCCATACTTCAGGTATTCCTTGAGATAGGAATTGAAATCTCCCAGGAATCCGGTTTCTGTTGCCTTCCCTGCCAAGGTTTCTGCCTTCAGTTCCACGAGTTTCTTTTCATGTTTTGGACTTTTTGCTCTGAGGAACTCCAGAAAACTGAAGGGCAGGACATCTATGAATATCACTCTACCTACTAAATATTTTCCTAATTCCGTCAAGTCAAAAGATGATGAGCCCGTAGCAATAAATTTGGCATTTGGATACATGTCATAGAGCAGCTTCAGTGTTTTCCCTATCTCCTTTACATACTGGGCTTCATCGAATAAGAACCATGTCTTTTTCGTCTGATGGAAACCTATAAATTCTTTGGGGTCTTTTTCGAATTTCATTCGTTCCAAGTCGTCTTCAAATGTTATCAATACAATATCTTTTTCATCTACCCCTCTTTTTAGCAGGGTTTCACGTATCCTTCTTAGTAGTGTGGTTTTTCCGCTTTGTCTCGGCCCTCGAATGAGTATTATCTCTTTATCGTCCAACCATTTTTCTATTTCTGGTTCAGCATCTCTTGGTACGTAGTCCATGCAGTTATTGTGGTGCTATACATATTTAAACTTATCTTTTTTATGAAAGTTTACAATTTAATAATGTTATTTTACTAAAATTCTAAGAAAATATTAGTTTAGTTGTAGTTTGTAGTATGTGGCTCTGTAGAAATGCTTGTGGCAGCAGCACGTCCGCCGCCACCGCCAACGATGCGGTGGCGCTTGGCGACAGTCGCCTCGAGGCGACCAGCCCTCAAAGCGGGCTGCCACAGGCGTGGCGGCGTATTGGCGGTGCTGCTGCCATGCATGTTTTCTACAGAGCCGTAGTATGCTATCGTCTTAAAGTCAATTGCCTAATCTGCCTCAGGCCAGCCTTAAATAGAACTTATGCAAGATCCACCTCGACAAAAAGGGCAAAATGGCAGAGCGTCCTCAGATATGGTCAGAGGTTTCTTCCCCTGCATTCCTGTTCACTGTTCTCGAACAGTCTGTTGCCTATCCCGGCTTTTTTTTTCCAGTTCAAAGTATTGCGCTAAAAGCTGTTTTGCAAGGAAAACTGCAAACGGTTTTTGGTCTCCTCTATCAGCTGCTTCTATCGCATAATAATACTGTTCCTTATTCTGCACGCTTATCACTACTGGTGGAAATTTCTTTCTAATCAATGTCCAGTTCATCAACAATCTTGCTGTTCTCCCATTGCCATCAGTGAAAGGGTGTATCTGAACTATGTTGTTGTGAACCCAGGTTGCCAATTCGACTGGATGCAACTTACGCTTTAATTTTCTGTATTCTGCGACCATCTTTTTCATTCGTACAGGAACTTCCTTGGCGTGCGGTGGTTTCCATTCAGAGCCTCCTATTAAAACTTCACTGTCACGGTATTCTCCCTGCAACCTGCATTTAGTGTTCTTAGTAACTTCGTACTGGACATTTTGCAAGAATTTTTCATTTACGCTGCTTTTGCAGTTCTTGACAAATTCCCACGCATCCTTGCCATTCATTACCTCCACCACATCACCTGTTCTCGCACCCTGGGGCGCGATATTATCTGATAGAATAAGCGCAGTTTGCCTTAATGTAAGCGGGTTTCCTTCAATCGCATTAGTGTTATACGTAAATCGAACCAAGAAGTCCGTCGGCACAACTTCATTTGGAAAACTTTTGAATACGGCTACCGACGCATGCAAATCTTCTACCTGTTCCAAAGTTTCTTTAGGGAGCCATTTTGAGGAATATGGTTTTGGCGCTTTCTTTTCTATTTCCTTAAAAAGCTCCTGCAGTTTATCGTGTGGCGGAACTTCCTTACCGAGGAAAATCCTCACCTTTTTTACTTTCGAAGGAGAGAGGCGCACATTTTTTACTAGGTAGCAATAAAATCCGTTTCCATGGCGCTGTTTTTCAATAAACGACATGTATATGGCTACACATTATATATTTATAAATATTGTGGTCATAATGGCTACAACTTGTAAAGCGTGTAGTTTGTAGCCATATGTGCAATGCCTTCGCTATTATGGCGTTTGAAAAGTATTAATAACCTCGTTATTCCTACTGAAAACGAGGCGGGAAATGAAGAATATAATTTTTGTTTTCATGTTATTCTTCTTCGTCAATTCTGCTAATGCCCAGCCTGCTGATTCTGCTTGGCCTGTTTTTCACGGTGACGCTCGCGGGACTGGACTTTCAATTTATGACACTAGTGAAGTGAATGGAGCGGTTTTGTGGAAGTTCAAAACTTCAGGCGGAATAGAAGCTTCGCCTGTCTTGGCTTCAGATGGGGCAATATACATTCCTTCTCATGACTGCGACCTTTACGCTGTAAGCCCGAACGGCACGAAAAAGTGGCAGTTTGACGGCGGAGAGCCTGTTTTTTCCAAGGAATGGAACACGTCCTCGTGCGCGCAAAGCACTCCCGCAGTTTCCAAGGATGGCACTATTTATTTTGTTACAATGGCGAACTGGCTCATTGCGGTTAATCCTGACGGCAGTGAAAAATGGCGTTACCCCGTCCACTTGTTCAAAAACGTTTGGTCGTCTCCAACTATTGCGCCTGACGGCACTATTTACGTTGGAAGCGAAAACTACCCGCCTCGCGAAAGCGGCAAGCCGCAGGAGATTGGCGGAACGCTTTACGCCATCAACCCTGACGGCACTCTGAAGTGGAAGCATGACACTGGGTCTGCTGGAGTTACGTCCACTGCAGTATTCGCTTCTGACGGCACAATCGTCACGTCGGGAGGGTGTTTAGACTCGAGCATTGGCACTTTCGCAAGTTGCGTTTACGCGTTCAACCCAGACGGGTCGATAAAGTGGACGTTCATGCCTGATGGAATAGTTGAAGGGTCTGCAGTCATCGGCGCTGATGAGACGATTTACATTGGAGTGAAGGGGAGAATAAACCCTAAAAATGGAAAGTTTTACGCCTTAACTCCTGATGGAAAAGAAAAATGGAAATTTCCACTCGACTCGGGCATGAGCGTCTCGCCCGCCCTCGGCAAAGACGGAACTATTTACTTCGGCGATTGGGGCGGGGTTTTTCATGCTCTCACTCCAGACGGCAGGGAATTATGGCGTGCTGAAACGCCTTCAAGCTTCGAATCGTTAAGCTCTTCTCCGGCAATCGGCGCGGACGGGACGATTTACTTTGGGTCGCTTGCAGGATACTTTTTTGCTTACACTCTTGAAGGCAAAGAAAAGTGGAGGATTGAAGATGGCAGGGGCGGCTTCATCTCGTCTCCTGCAATAGGCAAGGAAGGAGTTATTTACGCGGCGGCAGTCCCAGGAGAACTATTAGCAATAGGTGTTGGAGACGGGCCTGCAAGCATTTCTCCTGTTCGAAACAACAGCATGGCTGGCGATTATTACGACAAGACGTGCCCTGACAGCATCCACCGCAAGCAAGACAACCCTAATTCTCTTTACGCTGTTCTCGGCGAAGAGAAATGGGACTTGACGCTCACCCGGCAAGTTGACTGGATAAGCAACAACTGCCCAAACACTATCTGGCCAGACGGTTCAACAAGCAACTCCAGCCAAGCGAGTCCAACAACCAACTCAAGCCAAACGTACTATCCAACAGCAAGCAATTTCAGCCAAACTTACTCGAACAAGTTCAACGCTTCCTCTTTTGAGCAAAACTCTTTCTGCGTTTCCGAAGAGCATTTTGTAAACGCGCGTTTTTTCGGAGAAACAGCTCGCTCGTGCTTGGACGGCGATTGCACTAGCAAGCAGCAAACGTGCGTCAAGTGGAACAAGCACAAAGACCAATGCTATGCATTCAAAGAAACATGTTCTTCTCCTTCTTGCTTAAAGTACAAAATATACTGCGAACTGGCAGTCGTCAGCAACGGTAACGAATCCGTAGAAATAACTTTCAACTCTAACTACAAAACTGCTGACGGTTCAACGCACTCTGTTCAAAACCATTCCTTTCTCATAGAGCCAAACACTGGAAACGCCATCACTTGGGAATACGTTGTTGACGCTGGGAATGCAGGTGAATGCAGTTACTATGGATTGAAAGTGGACGGAAAGGAAAAGAAAGAAATCACGCCTTTCTGTGCGACAAGCGATCGTGAAACTCTCGAAACAAGCAAATGCGGTGACGGAGCCTGCGAGAAAGGAGAAACAAAATGCCGTGGCGACTGCAGCAAGAGCTTTATTGAACTGTTAACTGTTTTTTTCAGGATTTTCAAGTCTCTCTTCGCGTTAAGCTAAAGCTAAGTGTTGAGTTTGCCTGCTTGCTGTTTTCAGAAAACTCTTTTTAAACTTTTTTCACGCCTTTCGCTCTTGGCCCGCGTTCGCCTGCTTCTACTTCGTATTCTACAGCGTCGCCGACTGCCAGAGCTGCACCGCCTTCAATAGAAGAAGTGTGCACGTACACGTCTTTCCCGTCGTCGCCCGTGATAAATCCGAATCCACGCGCGGTGTTAAACATCTTCACTTTTCCCTTCATATATACCACCATTGTCAATTCTTATTTGAAGCGCATAAATTATAAACCTCTGCTATACTATGCTGTTAAGCAACAGCGTTTCAATTATTGGAAAAGCAAACGTTTCGTCGCCAAAACGAGTGAAGAAACCAGTTCACAGTTCTGCGAAACTTTTTTATACTCCCGAACGCATACTCCCCTGTCATATGTCTAATGCAAAGCAAGCTCCCAGCCAGCAAGGCAAGGCTAAAACTGTCGCGCAAGCTCATGCCGGAACCATTCTTGATTTTACGAGGTACGATAGAGTTCACCAACGCCCAGAGCCGAGCCAGACGATGCGCGTGCAAGCGTCGCAGGCAATCGAAAAAGCAAAGCCTGATTTCAAAAGTGAAGAACTTATTCACGCAGTGAACGCAGTGTGCTCTGCAATAAGCGCTGGAATTCCAACTCGAGTTTGCAGCGACGCGCTGGAAAAATCCTTAAGCGCCCTCGGGTTTGCGAGCAGGCTTGGCTTGCTTGTTGACGCGCAGAGCCCGGACGTGTTGAACGAAGAAATTTGGCGCATTGCTTTTTCAGCGAAAAGCGCTGGCGTGCTTTCCGCATTGCTCGAGAGTGCGAGCAAAGAAAAATTCAGGCACGCGTTCGCTGAAAAAAGCGTTTCCGAATTTTCCGCGCGCGAGCTTGAAGACTTGGCTGGCGCGCTCGAGCCTAACTCTAAAGGGTTGGAAGGCAAAGCTGAAAACGTTCCAATCGCCCTCGCTCGATTGTTTTGCGAGCATCCTGAACAACGCGAGAATTTTGCAGGCGAATTGCGCAAGGCGTTCGAAAAAGCAGGCGTGAACGTCGAGGAAATACGCGGGCGCGTTGACGCGGAGTTCGCTGGCTCGAGTGATGCGCAAACCACTCCAAAGCAATACGGCAGTGAAACGAACGCGAGATAAACGCTGGCAGCAATGCAGATGGACACCATCAGTGCGAAACTACGGCAGAGCCGAAAAGTAATTTGGTTTACACGACTTAGTCGTGTAAAGCTGTCGAGCGAAGCTCGACATCGGCTCTGCTTCTAGCAAACCACGAGAAAGAATCATTAGACTTTTGCCGCATTACTCTCGTGGTTTGCTATAACGTTACGAATTGTTTGACTCGCTTCCAAGATTTGGCTTGTCAGGGAACGGGTTTTCAAGAATGTCTGTCCCCAAATCAATGCTTGTTTCTTTCGAGCGGTACAAGTCAGGGAGTTCCGGTGGAAGCGCTGCGAGTTTTTGTTTCGTTTTTTCCGCCAAAGTAGTTTCTTTGAGGGTTTTAGGCGTTTCGTTCAGCGTTTTGTTCGACTCTCCTGCTTGCGGTTGCTCTTGAGTTTGCGCGCACCCGAATAACAGCAAGCTTGCAGCCAACAGCAATACAAAAAATTTTTTCACAACACCACCCATAGTCCCTGCTTGTTTATTCACCGAACTTTCCATTCATGCTCTTTATTCTTATCCTTCCTGCTCTATAGCCCACTCGAGTTCAGCCCTCAAATACTCCCATTCCGCCTTTAATTCTTCAAACTTGCCTTTCGCTTTCGAGTGCAACTCGCGTTTCTGTTCTCCCTGTGCTGTCTTGTAGTCAACCTGGATCTGCTCGAGTTCAGCAACGATTGTTCTTATTTGCGTCGTGTCCAAATCGTTTTCTTCCGCCAACGCGATTCCCTCCTCAATAGTGGGCTTCAACTCGCTCCACTTGCGTTCTATTTTTTCTTCTATTTGCGTTGAAATAGCGGCGTCTATCTTTGCTTCCCACTCGTTGCCTGACGCGTCCATTCCCTTCATGAACGCTTCCATCTGCTCTTCGTTTCCAGAAGAGAAAACGCTTTGCGCCTCGGTTTTCTTCGACTCCGCCCAAGCGATGAGCTCGTCAAAAACGCTCGCGTCAATCCCGTCCGCCTCGAGTTTTTCCTTCTGCTTCTTCACTTCCTCCATTTTAATGTCGAACACTTTCGTGAACAACGCCATTTGCTTTTCAGCCATCTCCATTTTGAACGCGGTGAACTCCGCAGAGTTTTCGTCAAAGTTCGCCTCCATTTTTTCCCCGAGCCCGTTGAACACTGTCTCGAGGTTGCTTCCCAGTGCTCTCGCCTGTTCCCCCTGCAGTTTCATTTCTTCGCCCAGCCTCTGCATTTCCTCGTACAACGGCTGTTTCTGCTGGTCGAACACTTGCAGTGCCTCGCCGCTCGCGCCTGAAAAAGCAACGTCGCGCTTCATCGCGTCAATCTCTTGAATCTGCCTCCTCAACTCGTTCATCCGCTCTATCCTCGGCTGCATTTCAGCTTGCATTGCCTCCATTTTCTCTTTCATTTGAGTTTCAACCTGGTTTCCAATATCGTTCATGGCAGCCTCCATGCCGTCAGGGCCTTCCATCGTGCTCATGAACGATTTCATTGCAGAGCCAAAGTTCGCTTCGTTCGCACTGCACAATTCCTCGGCGCGCACTTGAATCCTCTCGCGCAGTTCCTGAAGCTTTGTAGAATCGATTTCAATCTCGCCACTCAACTGCATGAAATGCTGTTCCGCAGTTTCAGTCGCTATAACAAACCTCTGCGAATTAAAACGCGCCATTACGCACATCATGTCAACGAAATCCTGTGTTGCTCCAGCCTCCCTAATCTCTGGCGGAATAGTTTCAGGCGGGCCTCTGCCTTCAGGCCTGCGCGGAGGTTCTCTCCGCTTCCTTTCACGCTGGCCCTCACCCCTCTCGCCTTGAGGACCCCCAGGCTCAAAGCCAGGTTCGCCTTCACCAAAAGAAGGCGCGCCTCCAAGCCCTCCGCCATCACACTCATCCGGGTTTGCATTGCAATAAGCTTGGCACTCTTCTTGCGTAGTGCAACCTCCAGGACCGCCATTCGCGCCTGAAGACAGTCCTCCCCCGCCTGAATAGTTTCCAGGCTCTCCGCCAGTCGAAACAACAAAACCGCCTGTCCCTCTGTTGTTTATAACCCCGCACCCGCCAGCGCTCGGGTTTGCACTGCAGTAAGCAGAACACTCTTCAGCACTCGCGCATCCCACAGGCCCTCCACTCGGCGAAACAATGAAACTCCCTCCACTCCCAGTTCCATTCCCACTCGGAAAACTTCCCTCACTGCCAGACGGATAACCCCCTTCGCTCGGATACCCCCCACTCGCTCCTTCACCGCCACTCGTCGGATAACCTCCTTCGCTGCCTGCTGGAGGCACTGGATAACTTCCACTCGGGTAACCTCCACTTCCTGAAGGATAACTGCCTCCGCCACTCGGATAACTACCTCCTCCGCTTGAAGGAGGCGTTGAATAATCTCCACCACCACTCGTTGGCGGCGCGCTTCCACCTCCTTCAGCTGGAGGCGTTCCGCTTGAAGCGTCTTGCGCTAAAACAAATCCTGTTGCTACAATTCCGAAAACAAGAAGCAAGGCTATAAACTCGAGTTTTTTCATGAGTAAGCGTATGACGCCAACGTATAAAAATGTTTTTTTTTCCCCTTGAAAGCAGCGCGTTGATTGGCGCGCACTCCGAAAATCGTCGTCTCGAGTCTTTGATGCAAGGCAATTGGTTTAAATTATTTGTCTCCAATAACTTGTTTTCTTGTGGGAGTTAAAGGTTTTTGAATGGATTTTCCTGACTTGTACGCTGGGGATTATAAGAAGCTCGTCATTCTTCCTCTAGCCTTGATTCTGCTCTCGCTATTTTTCATTCCGAAAATTCCTGCAGGCGTGGAGTTGAAGGGAGGCATTCTCATTACCATCCAGACTAATGAGCGTGTTGTCGACGAGGCAGAGCTTGAAGCGAACTTGCGTGCTATTGGCGTGAAGGAAGTTTCAATAGAGAAATACCCGAACCCGACTGGCGTTGTTTTGGAAGCCCAGATTTCACAGAACGACCGGCTCGCCTCTGCAGAAACGAGCATCAAACAGTTTTTCCCGAAGTACGAGGACGCGAGCAGGCTCGAGCCTTTCGTTCAAGAGTTAGAGCGCTTGCAGGCAAGCGGCAGGGCGACTCAAGACGATTTGGCGCGGCTTGCATTATACAAGTCTCAATATGATTCTGAAAAAGCCGACCTCTACGTTTTAGGCGAAAACGTTTTGCGCGATTGCGAAGAGTTAACTGGCCCTATCCCGCGCAATTACTCTGACTTGCACGAGTTGGACAAAATAGTGCGCGCGAGTTTTTCGAAAGCAAAAGAAACGTACCGCGCGAAAGTCCTTCAAGCAATTCCCCCCTCGCTCTCTCACGCTTCCTACTCTTTTAACGACGTGAGCCCTTCGCTTAGCTCTTTCTTCCTCCAGAAAGCAGTGAGCGTAGTAATATTCGCGGCAGTGTTAAGCATGGTCGTGGTATTCATCGTGTTCCGCTCTGTCATTCCTTCAGTTGCAGTGCTCACTGGAGCTGCTTCAGACATTATAATAGCAATGGGTGCGATGGGGTTGTTCGGAATTCCGTTGACGCTCTCTTCTTTCGCTGCATTGCTCATGCTCATAGGCTTTTCACTCGACACCGACGTTCTTCTTACTATTCGCACGCTCAAGCGCTCTGAGGGAACGGCACGCCAGCGCGCGCGCGAAACAATGAAAACAGGAGTTACAATGAGCTTGGCTGCACTCACCGTGTTCGCTTCGCTATTGCTGTTGTCGTTCTTCGTTAGAATCCCCACTTACTACCAAATAGCCGCAGTTGCAGTCTGCGGCTTGATAGGCGACATTATCGCAACGTGGTTCTTCAACGCCCCAATAGTATTATGGTATATAGAAAGAAAAGGCGGAAAATAAAACAAAGACAAAACAACGTGGAAAAGAAAACAACTGGAAAGCAAAATGGAAAAATAAAATGATGGCATTTAAGGTGTTTAAACAATGGCTGACGCGTTTCACGAACTAATAAAAGACAAGCGCATTCTTCTGCTTTCTCTAGTTGTCTTGCTGGCGTTGTCGCTCGCGTTGTGGCGCGGGATTCACTTCGGAATTGAATTCGAGGGTGGAACGCGCATTCCTTTGTCGCTCGAGAAAGCAGTTGAAGCTTACACAATGGATGAAATAATCAACACTGTGAAGACGAGGACTACAAAGTTCGGGTTGACTCAAGTGCGCGTGCGCGGTGTAGGCGATTCGGAGATTTACGTTGAAGTCCCTAAAAGCGACATTGGCTTGGTGAACGAGATTGAAAAGCTCGTGAAGCAACAAGGAAATTTTGAAGGAGTTGTTGACGGCAAGGTTGCGATTACTGGAAAAGAAATTATTCCTTCTTCCATTCGGCCTGCTAATCCTTCCACTCGCGCGAACGTGGTTGAATGGTCTATAGGCTTTTCAGTCACGCAGAAAGGCGCGCAAGTGTTCGCTGACGCTGCGAAAGGCAAGGCGAATTACCCTCTCTACATGTTTCTCGACAGGCCAGAACGCGCAGTGATAATTGCTCCGCGCGATGCTGTTTACAACGACTCGTTCCCTGAAACTGAACTCGAGCCGCTCTTGAAAAAAGCGTTAATGAAGGAAGGCGCGTCAGACATCGGGCTCATAATTCTAGACGAGAACAACTGGAACGCGACGCAAACAGAACTCGACTCTATTCAAAACAAGAATGAAACGAAAGCATTAATTCCAGACGACTTGGACAACGAGACGATCGCGAAACTCTCTGAAATGAATTTCACTATCGTCAAGAAAACGCGCGCGCAATTAATGCCAGAAGTAACTTCCACTGACAAAGGCTTGTCGCTCGAGCAGTGGGAGGCAGTCGGCTTATTGTCTTCTCCGACTCTCCAGTCCGGAGTTACTGAAGGCCAGTTGAACCAAATGTACCAAATAAGCGGGAGAGGCAGGGGCGCGAGCGTTAGAGAGCAATACGACAACGCGCAGTACGAGACTAAAAAATTGAAAAGCATTCTAAGCGGAGGAGCTATCCCAGTGCAAATTCTTGTTGGAAGCGCGACTACTATTCCCGCGCCTCTTGGCGCTGAATTCCTGCGCTACTCCATCCTCGGTGCTGTTGTTGCTTTCGCAGCGATTATTCTCTTGATTGCAGTCCGATACCGCGCTCCGCGCATTTTCATTCCAGTCATATTCGTTTCAGTTGCCGAACTCATCATTCTCGTCTGCATTATTGGCGGAGTCGGCACTATAGACTTGAGCGCAATGGCAGGCATTATTGCTGCAATGGGCGTGAGCGTTGACGCGCAAATCATTATTACCGACGAAGCGCTCAAGAAGGAAGACGGAGTGGAAACAGGCTTGACTCACTCTACTTCAAAAAGAAAGCTCGGCCGAGCGTTCGAAGTCATTTCAACAAACGCGCTCGTCGCCATTCTTGCTTTGCTTCCGCTAATGTTCTCCGGCTTGGTTGAAATCATCGGCTTTGCAACCTCGACAATTCTCGGGTACCTGCTCGGAGTGCTCATCTCCCGCCCTGCCTACGGAGCAATAGTCGAGAAAATATTTTTAAAAGAAAAAAACGAATAACAAAAACGGAATCGGAATGAAACTCCCACTTTCTCACCCTCGTTATTCCTCCTTGAAACAACGCCACGCGCTAGTAGACGGAGTGAAAAAAGGCATTACTGCGCCTAGTGGATTGATTGCTTTCGGCAGGGGGGAAGCGTTCGACTACTTGATTGGCGAAAAAACAACGAGCGAAGCAAGAAAAGCAGAGCAAGCTGCAGCCGCTCTTCTTCTGCTCGCGCATTCCCCCGTAATCTCAGTGAACGGAAACACTGCCGTGCTCTGCCCGAAAGAAATAGTTTCACTGGCGCGTGAAACAAATTCGAAGATTGAAGTAAACTTGTTTTACGATTCTCCAGCACGCAGAAAAAAAACAGTCCAGCTCTTCAAACAAAAATTCAAAACAAAAATTCTCGGAGAAAAACCAGACAAGAAAATTCCTGCATTGGCTTCTGCTCGTTCTCACGTTTGTGCGAATGGAATTTTTTCTGCAAACGTTGTTCTCGTTCCATTAGAAGACGGGGATAGAACGCAGGCACTGCGCAGAATGAAGAAAAAAGTGATTGCAATAGACTTGAACCCTCTCTCGCGCACTTCGCAAACCGCAAATGTTTCCATTGTGGACAACGTTGTCCGCGCGCTTCCGAACATCGCTTTCTTCGCTCGAAAACTGAAAAGAAAAAACAAGAAACAACTAGTTCGCATTCTATCCTCGTTCGACAACAAGAAAAACCTGAAGCAAGCAGAAAAAAACATGAGGCGAAGATTGTAAACTCAAATTGAAACGTCTCTAATAGTTTGTGAACGAAAACATTGTTGAGCTAATCAGCGCGGCTCACAAAACCCCTTTTCTTCTTTACTTTTAGTGCAATATTGCATTAAAAGTGAATAATTGTTCACTTTTAGTGCATTATGGTAATATTTATAAACTGTTTTTTTCTTAATTATTGCATGAAAAGTAAATGGGACGTTTTGTTTGCGTTGTTTGAGTTGAAGAAGGCTCGGCTCAGCGTCTTGGCTGAAAAGGTTGGCTCTAAACCTTCTTCTGTTAGGCAGAGGCTTGCCCAGCTTTTGCGTGAAAGTTTGGTTTCCCAAGAAGCGCGTGGCTTGTACGAGCCTATGACGGACAGTGCAAGAGTTTGGAGTATTTTCAGCATAATGAAGTTTTGCAGAAATAGAGGGGTTAATTACAACTTTTTTTTGACTCGAGAGTTTGCAAATGTGGTTCAAGTTGCTTCCGGCAAGGAAGAAGTTTTGCTGGCTGACTTCAAGCATTTGAATTATCGTACTGCCAGGAAGTACTTGGCTTATTTGTCCATGGTTAATTTGCTTTTCATAGTTTCGAAAAAGCCGTTGGCAGCCAAGCTCGTCCGTGAGCCTGTTTTTGAGGATGTTTTGAGTTTGTTTGGCTTGAAGAAGAAAGAAAAACAGGCTGGAAAGCCTGCGGTCTCCAATGATTCTTATAAGGAAATTGAAAATTTGCTGGCTGGGTTTAAGGCGCTCGAAAAAGGCGTTGGTTTTGCAGATGTTGAAGAACAGCAGAAAATCGAGTTTACTTCTGCTTCGACTCAATTGGAAGGCAACACGTTTACGCTGGAACAGTCAAAAGACCTTATTCTTCACGACATCGTTCCTGCAGACAAGAAATTGAAGGAAGCTAATGAAGTCAAAAACTATTACTCAGCCGTAAACTACTTGCTGGCTCACTTGAACGAGCCTCTTTCAATCCAGTTTGTTATAGATCTTCACAGAATTATCGTGTTCAATTCCGGCGTCAGGGAAGGCTTTCGTTCCGCGAATGTTTCAATTCAAGGAAACCCTTTTTACAAAGTCTCTTATTTTTCTGAAATTCTGCCGAAGCTGGAAGAGTTGTGCAGGAAGATAAATGAATTTTTATCCAAAAAACGAGGCGTTAAAGAAACCGTCAAGTTCGCATCTTTTGTTTACAACGAGTTCCAGCACATTCACCCATTTGAAGACGGAAACAGCAGGGCAACGCGCCTCGTGTGGAATTACGTGCTGCTGCGGCGAGGATTCCCGCTGATAAACATCTACTCGAACGCGAGGCAAGAATACCTTTCATTAACTAAACTCGCAAGAGAAAGAAACGACGCCAAGTTAAACTCGTTTTTAGCAGCAATAATCAAAGACAACCTCTACAAGCTGACGAGAGCATAAACAAATTGGAAGGCGGGCTTGACTGTTTTTCCCTGACTTTTTTTGCAGGAACAAACGTTTTTATGCATGTTTGTATAATTACTCTATTGGTGGTTATACATGGCTTATACGACTATCCAGATCGATGAAACTACTCGCGCGCGCTTGTCTGAATTGAAGTCGTCGTTTCGCGAGACGTACGACGAGTTGCTGAATGCTTTGCTTGACTTGGTGCCTCAAGGCGATGATGAAGGCGAGTATTCCAAAGAGTTTAGAGTGTCCTTGCTCCGCGGATTGTCCGACATCCGCCACAATAGGGCTTACTCTTCTGAAGACGTTCGAAAACAACTGGGGATAAAACAATGACTTTCAAGCTCGTTTTTTCCGAAGAGTCATTGTCCCAGCTGAAAAAACTGGACAACCCGACTGCCAAGCGTATTCTCGACAAGCTTGATTCAACTTCAGGCAATCCAATTCACTTTTTCGAACGCCTTGTTGAGCGGGAAGACTACAAACTGTGCGTTGGAGACTACCGAGTCATTGCAAAAATCATGCATAAGGAAAAAATTGTTTTCATCCTGTCCTTTGGGCACAGAAAAAACATATACAAAAAAGCATGAGGCGAAACTTATGAACCCAACCAGGCAGCCTGTGCGCAGGCAAACAGGCGATAACATGCAAACAGCATCGCGTCTCGTGCAAGACATGGACAAACGAGGCTTCCGCAGCCAGCGAATGCTGGAAGACGCGCGCGAAGCTGCGAAAGCAGTGCGTGAAGGCAATCTTCACCCGTTGACTGCGTTGTTTCACGTTTTGATTCGCGCAGCATGCAACTCCAACACTGCCCCTGCAGACAGGGTTAAGGCAGTCCAGCTTCTCGGCGACTACCACGCGAAAATAGTTGAAGACGAATTGCGCGCGTTAAGAACAGAAGAAGCGCGCAAGAAAAACAATGCGCTCGTCTACGCGATAGACGCTGCGCTTGAGAAAATGGCTTGACTGTTTTTCCATGAATTCTTGTGCTAGAACTTGTCGTAAATGTTTTTTCTGTGCCCTATGAATAAGACTGAAATGATCTTATTGTTTTTGTCCAGGTCTATGATGGCACGGTAGTCGCCTACTCTAAGCTTGTATGCTTTCACTTCTACTAACGAGCCCAAATAATGTTCTGGAAAGTCTGCAATGCCGTTGACTTTCCTTATTATCCTTTGAGCGTCTTCAAATTGGATTTTTCTCAAGAATTCGCGGGCTTTTTCATCCCACCTTATTTCGTAAGCCACTCAGACACCGAACTCTTTTTTGATATCTTCGTTGGAAACGTAAACTGCAGCTATTCTTTTCCTGGCTTGCCTTACTTTGTCCACGATTTCTTTTTTTAGCTTCGGCTCTAAAAACAGCGCCTTCAGTTCTGCCATGTCTTTTTTCAGGATTTCCAAATCTTCGTGAATCATTTCAATGGATACTGTTTTTGCCATATTATTGTATAAATTGGCGAAATATAAAAACATAGCGTAACCCAGTTGTTTCCAGCGAAAACCGTTTAATATGCGTGGCCATATCTATATGCTTTTAATTTTTGTCCTCGTTTTTTACTTGGCAAGAGGATGAGTGTTGTGGACATAATTTATACTTCGAAAAGAATTGTTTTCGACAAGGATCTCCGCGCGATTGACCGGTTTGTTTTTTCCTTCGTTCAGCATTTAAGCAAGGCGGGGGTGAAATACGTTCTCATTTCAGGTTATGTAGCGTTGTTCTTCGGGAGGGATAGAAGCACTGAAGACGTGGATATTTTCGTGGAAGACTTGCCGTTCGAGCGGTTTTCCGAATTTTGGAGCATTGCATCCAATGACTTTGCGTGCCTTAATACCTCAGACCCAAAACTTGCGTTTGAACTTTTTTCCAGCGGCATTGCCTTGCGCTTCCATCGAAAAGGCTCAGTTATCCCCAATATTGAATTCAAGCCGTTGAAAACTCCCTTGGATCGCTATTGCCTTGAAAACCGGTTGGAAGTAGAGTGCAACGGCCAGCGCTTATACATTTCGCAGTTGGAACTTCAAATCGCGTTTAAACTATGGCTGGGTTCTGATAAAGACAAGGAAGACGCGCGGTTTCTATACAAGCTCTTAAAAGAGCATTTAAATATGCCGTTGCTTAAGGACATGCTGAGCAAGCTAAGCATTTCCAACAAGAAATTTCAAGAAGTTACAGGTGAATCCCTTGACTAGTTTCCCAAACGTCGATTTGCAGGAGTTGAAAAGGCAAAAAAAGCAAAACTTGCGCGAGCGGCTGGAATTCCTCGATCAGTACGTTGCATGGCTCAAGAAAACCCCCAACCGCGTTTGGTCCAAGCAACTGAAAGCCCTTGACTAACCTGCATTGCAAATTTTTTTTCCTCTTGTTTTTTCTCCTGAGCGAAAACCGTTTAAACGAGTTAGTCCCTAATTATTTTTGGCGGGTTTTGGAGTTTTGGGGTTTTGTAGTTTAGAAGTTTTGTAGTTTTGCAGTTTTGATGGTTTTGGGTTGCGTGTTTATGGCGTTTCTTCAGTTGGCTTTGGATTTTGTTGACTCCGAGCGCGCGTTGGCTGTCGCGCGAGAGGCAAGCGAGTTCGTGGACTGGCTTGAGGCAGGCACTCCTCTCGTGAAGAGCGAAGGCATTCGAGTAGTGCGCGAGTTGCGCAAGCTTTTTCCCAGCAAGACTATTGTTGCTGACTTGAAAATAATGGACGTGGGTGCTTTGGAAGTTGAAATGGCTGCCAAGGCAGGCGCTGGCGTTGTAACCGTTCTCGGCGCTGCAGACGACGCGACTATCCGCGAGGCAGTGGAAGCAGGCAAAAAATTCGGCGCGCTCGTTGAAGCAGACATCTTAAATGTTGTCAATCCTGCAGAGCGCGCGAAGCAACTCGAAAAACTCGGAGTTCAAATAGTTGGCGTGCACGTTGGCATAGACCAGCAAATGCGCGGAATGCTTCCCCTCTCCATTCTACGCGAAGTGAGGAAAGCAGTAAAATGCAAGGTTGCTGTTGCAGGTGGTATTACTGCTGAAAACGTTTCTGAATACGTCGAGGCAGGCGCTGATGTTATTGTCGTGGGCGGAGGGATTACGAAGAACGCGGACGTCCGCTCAGCAGCACAGGAGATAAAAACAAGCATGCAGTTGAATACTGCGAAAAAGCAAACTGCAAGCAGCGGTTCAAAGGAAAAGCAACCTTCCCTTCTTTCTGTTGACGATGAAATTCGTTCCTTGCTTTTTTCCGTTTCAAGTTGCAATGCGAGCGACGCGATGCACCGCGAAGGTGGAATGCGCGGCATTCTCAGCATTACTCCTGGCTTGAAGGCAGTAGGCAAAGCGTTTACAGCTCGTGCTTTTCCAGGCGACTGGGCAAAGCCAGTGGAAGCAATAGACGAGGCTAGTGAAGGCGACGTTATAGTAGTTGATTGCGGGGGAGTGGAAAAGGCAGTGTGGGGCGCGCTTGCAAGCGAGAGCGCGAAAAGAAAAAAACTTTCAGGCGTTGTAATAAACGGCGGAATTCGCGATGTTGAAGAAATAAGGAAAATGGGTTTCCCTGCTTTCGCGAAGTTCGTTACTCCCTGCACGGGCGAGCCTAAAGGGTTTGGCGAAACGAACGTTGCAATAGAATGCGGAGGCAGAGCTGTCAAGCCAGGCGACTGGATTTTGGCAGACGATTCAGGAGTAGTAATAATTCCAGGGGAGAACGCTTTGGAAATCGCGAAGAGAGCTAAAGACGTGAAGGAAAAGGAAGAACGAGTTTTGAAGGAAATAAAGAACGGAAGCTCGCTCGGGGAAGTTTTGCGCTTGAAAAAATGGGAGAAAATAATGAAGTGATAGCAAATAAGCCAGATATTTGAACATTTCGTGCTTATTTGCTAGCAGTAAATCGCGCATTGTAAATTCAAAAATATACGCGATTTACTATAAGTTCACAACTCGAATTCTCTCTTCTGAACTCCGTAAATCCTCCGGGCCAGCATTCCCACTACGTCGTTTATCTTCGTGTAAGGCCATTTTCTCTTTGATTCGTCTTTGATGCTCAACGGCGTGTTGGCTGTTTCGCGTTCCGACTTGCAATCTTGAAGCTCAAACACCGAGCTGAATTCTTCCACTACTACTCCCCCTGTTGGCAGGCTCAGCCTCACGAGAAACGCTTTCCCGTTCTTGCCATCCACTACTTCAAGCTTCGTGAACTTTACTTCTTCTCCTTTCAAATCCAGCGTGAGCACTCCCGCAACCATTCTGTCTTCAGATTCCACTCTTATTCCCGCAGTTATTCCTTCAAGCGTTTCGCGCCTTCTCGCAGGCGCTCCTGTTTTTTGCATTACGCTTTTCACGCCAAGCACTTTGAACGTCCCTCCTTCGAAAAGCTTTTCAGCCACTACGTCTAACCTCCTCAACTGCGGGTTTTGTTCCAAAACGTTCTCGCTTTCCCTGCGCAAAGCATCACTCGCCTTGCTGTATTCCCCGTACTGCGCGTCGTAAAATCCGGTAAGCGTTCCGCTCTCTATCCTTCCGCTCCTTCCTCCGAGCAAGTCTATGAGCCCCCACTTTAAGCTCAGCCCTCCCCTGTTTCTCTTTAAAGCGAAAACTCGTTCCACTCGCCTTTTCGCCTTCTCGAAAACATCAGGCTTGTAAATCGCCTGCCGGACTATTGCTTCCACTCTAACTTGAGCCATAAACTCCCCCTGCGCTATCTCTAGTATAATTATGGCTTTTCTGCCTATTAAACCCAGCAGTTTCAACGTCGTGAACTGCAGTGAGGAAAAGTTGTTGTTTTCGCCTTGCTTTTTTTTTTTACCAAGGCACTTTCTTCAAGCCTGCCTTGTTCGCGAAATAATTAGTTGAAACGTGCAGGAAGTAGGTTAAGACTACAAGCACGAGCAAGCCTGTTGGCGTTAGCTTGAATGGCGCGTTTTCGCTCGCGAGCACTGGCGCTGCGAACAATAACGCTATGAACAAGAACATTAGCTGGTCGAGGAGGAATGACGGCTGGCCTCTCTTTATTCCCGAACGCCTCTTGATAAAACTTCCCAGCAAGTCGCCTGCGAGCGCTCCTGTAGAAAGAAGAAAACCTTGCAGCATGAAAACGTTGTTCGAGAAGAAGAATGTTTCAGCCACTCCAACCAGGCTTCCGCACGCTATTCCTGCGATTAGCCCGCGCCACGTCTTGCCGTCTCCGAACACTCTCTTCCTGTCGCAGAATTTTCCCTTCAAGTCCACTGGCGCGCCTCCTCCGAAAAGCACTGGAGACGCGTTCGCAACGTAAGCAGGCAGGATGAACAACAGCAATGCAAGCAAGTCCAAGTCGTTCATGACCAATTTAATGCGACAAACAATTTATTTAAATTGCGTGCTCGAAAGAGTGTCTCGTGCGTGCGAGAGGTGTTTTGTTTGAAATTTAATTTCAAGAGCAGGAAGGCGAAATTGCTTTTGGTTGTTGCGTTGCTCGTGTTTGCCGGCGTGGTGATTGCCGGCTTGTTCGTGGGCAGTTTTTTTCTAGTGAGCTTTCTTTCAGCGTTGTTTCCCGAACCGTGCGTTGGAGTGGTTAGCGTTGACGGCGTTATTGCCACGAGCGGAGACTCAGGCTTGTTCTCTGGCGTTGTTGCTGACTCCGACGATTTCGCGGAGTTGCTGGAGGAAGCGAGCAGCAGGAGCGATGTGCAGGCGATTGTTGTTGAAGTGAATTCTCCTGGAGGAAGCGTTGTCGCGAGCAGTGAAATGTATTCAGCGCTCAAAAATTTCGGCAAGCCGAAAGTAGCGTTTTTCAGGGAAGTCGCTGCCTCGGGCGGTTATTACTTGGGTGTTGGCTCTGATTATATAGTAAGCTCTCCTGACGCTATTACTGGAAGCATTGGCGCGCGCGCTACTTTCGAAGACTATTCCCAATTATTCAGCAAGCTGGGAATGAATTTCACTACTGTAAAGACCGGCGAGTTGAAGGACATTGGAGACCCGACGAGGCCTCCTACTGAAAAGGAAGTTGAAATTCTTCAAGCGATAGTTGACGAGTCGTTCCAAGAATTCAAGAAAGCAGTAGAAGAAGGCAGGAAGGGCAAGCCACGCTTCACTCAAGCTAACCTTGAAAGCGTTTCAGACGCGCGCATTCTCACTGGAAGGCAAGCGTTCAAACTCGGCTTGGTGGACGAGCTGGGCGACAAGCAGGCTGCAGTCAGCAAGGCTGCCGAGCTTGCTGGAATGCAAGGCGAAGTGAAAACCTGCGTTTTCAAGACAAGCAAAGGCTTTTTCGAAGAATTGCTGCAAGGCGCTGCGTCTGACTTGAGGCAAACGTTTTCTTCAAGCCCGCAGAAAGTCAGCTTGTCTTACAGTTGAAATTATTGAGGTGGTTGAAGAATGAAAAAAAAGCAACCGCTGAATAAAGCAAAACAAGTTTCGCTGAAACAGCAAGCGGAGAAAACAAAACAAGCTTTTCTGAAGCAAAAGCAAGCAGGGAAAACAAGGCACGCTTTGCTGAAGCAAAAAGAAAAACAAGCAAACGTTGAAGGCAGAATAATTTCACGCAAGAAAACTCCTGTGCCTGCAGCTGCTTCTGCACAGCATCCTGTTTCTTCTCACTATCAAGAACAGAAAAAACGTTTCTGCCCTTTCCTGACTAAAGCCATTCTCTTCGCGTTGTTGTGCGTCGCGTTGCTGGCTGCTTACTTGTTTTACACGAATTTTCTTCAGCGCACGACGTTTTCAGGAGAAAGCTTTTCCGGCACGCCTTCCCTGCTTCCTCAAAAGAAAAGCGAGTGTTCTGCAGGAATGCAGAAGAATTGTTCTACTTCTTCAAACTGTTATGGAGTGAGCGTGTGCGCGAACGGAGAGTGGAGCGCGTGCATAGTAAAGAAAACGTGCGTTCCTGGAAGCGTTAAAGTCTGCCCGCTGCAAGGCGGTTGCGGGTACGGACAGCAAACTTGCAACGAGTGCGGGACAGGCTATTCAGAATGCGAGTGAACGCGTGTCGAAGCATTGCCTTGAACTGCAAAAGAAGTTTTATTTTGTTTATAAATATTGCTCGAGTTATGCCTGCATGGTTTCTGTGAAGAACGGCTTGTACTCTTGTGACGCGTGCAAGCTGGTTTATGAAGAAAAGCGTTGGGCGGAAAAATGCGAGGAATGGTGCTCTGCCCGCCACTCTTGCAACGTTGAGATAATAAAGCACGCGAAAAAAAGCGTGTAGTTTAACGCTATCGCAAAGTTTTACTGCGGGTTCAACAGCGTGTATTCCGCGCCTGAGAGCGAGCCGCTTTCCGCGAGCGAGCCGATGTTCACTTCCTCGCTCGTGCGGTCGTTCAAGCTGTATTTTATGAGCGTGTTTTTGTTTTTTGACAAGACTGGCACGAACAAGTAGCCGTTCGACTCGTCGAGCCTGCCCAAGCCTGTTTCTCCTGCTTCGAGTTCTACTGCGAATATTGGTTCAGCGTCTCCGTTCGTAATGCGGTAGACTTCGTAAACTTCAGCGTTCGGGTCTTTCAACACGAAATACAACGCTGTCTCGCCGTCGTAAAACGTCGCGTAGCTCGAGTAAGAAAAGCTCGTTATCTCTTTGGTTATTTCTCCAGTGCTCGTGCTGCGCTCGCTTACCGCGTAATTTCGGCTTTCCGTTTTCGCGTCGTAGGAAAACCTCACGTCGTACAGCTTGTCTCCGACTGCGTACAAGCTTCCAATACCGTTCGGCGGGTACTGGTAGTCAAGCAATTTTACTGAACTGCTTGAAGCGAAATCCCGTTTGTACAAGTGGCCGCCTCCGGTTCGTTTTCCGTACAAGTCCGTGCTTATAGGCGTCGTGTAATAAATCGCGTTTCCGACGATAGCCCAGTCGCCTGCAGAAGATTGCGGGTACAGCGTCACTGAGTACATTCTTTCTCCGGTAATAATGTTTTTCACGTCAACGTCCCCTATTGCCGGGTTTCTTTCCCCGCGCTCGTTGAGAATAACCACCTTGCCTCCAACTGTCCTCGCGTGCAGAGTGCTCCTCGAGTAACTGTAAGACGTCGTCTCGTCTATCAAGTACGTTTCGCTCAACGAAGGAATGTACCCCAAAATCGCGTAAGCCGTTGACGTTGAAGTAATGGTTGATAACGAGTAAGTGTTCTCAGTAATAGAATCGTATTTTTTGACGGTGAGCGAACTCGATTGCGACCCGAGCGAACCGAAGTAAATTATGGCGAGCGTGTTCGGCTGAATAGTCACGGTTTCCCCTGCTGCAGACTGGTTTTGGGCTGGCGTTGGGCTCGGCGGGACTGGAGAAGGAGTTGGAGTTAATGTTTCATTTGAAGAAGTTGGAGGGATTGTTGGCGTTGGAGGGGTTGGTGGAATCGTCGGAGTTACTGTCGTATTTTGTGTTGACGGCTTTGGTGGCGTTAGCGTAGTGTTTTGTGCTGAAGGTGTGGTTGTTCCGGGTGTTGTTGGCGGAGTGTTTGGAGTTACCGTCGTGTTTTGCTCTTGTTCTTCAGGAGGCGCGGGCGGAGTGTCGCCTATCGCAGTTTCGTTTTGTACTTCCAAGAACTTTCCGTACTTTCCCGTGCACCCGAAAAAAAGCACTAATGCTACTGCCAGCAATAATACTGTTATTTGTTTGTTCACGTCCGTCACCCCTATGATAACACTTTGAAAGGAATGTTTTTTATATTAATTCGTGTCCAAAACGTTTGTTCATATGCGCGTTGAAAAGCTCGGGAAGGGTTTCATCTTCACTCTAGATGCATTCATTTCCCTCACCGTCATTTTATTCGGAATTTTCACTCTCCTGCTTCTGCTTAACGCTTCGAAAACGTTTTACCCTTCATTCGAGCAAACGTTCTACTTGGCTAAAGACGGCTTGCAGGCAATGGACTCGTTCAAAATCCGCGACGCTCCAAGCTCGCTCGCATTCAGCATTGCTTCAGCCTCTGACTTGAAAGAGCTGGACAGCACTCCCTTGCAGGAAATAGCGACTCTCTCATCGCGCGGAAGCGACACTGACTTGGAACTCGCAGGAAGCATTGGCGACGAGTTTTTGAACGACGTCATCCCCCCGCAGTACTGCTACCAATTCAGTTTTTTCGACTTGACTTTAAACAAATGGGTTTACGCCAACTCTACGCGAGTGGATTCACCTTCAACCTCCAAACGATGCGCGTCCTCGCGCTTGAAAGCAAGCGTTTCAAAAACAGTTGACGGGTTCAAAATTTACGACGATGCCGGAGGCTCGCCGTTCGAGTACGGAAGCTGCAACGGAGGCAAGTACCCGTGCGGACGAGAGCGTTCATTGTACACTACTGGAGAAAAATACGGTCCGACTCTAGTGCGCTTGGAAGTATGGATTTAGAAGTTTTGGAGTTGCGAAGTTTAGGAGTTTTGGGGTTTAGAAGTTTTGTCTATGTGGTTTTGAATTGTTTTGAGTGTGTGAAAATGTTTTGGAGTTTAGAGGTTTTGGAGTTTTGTGTTTAGAAGTTTTGTTTGAGTGTGTTTTGCATGGTTTTGTTTGGTTTTCGCAAAGGCTTTTTTTTCACGTTGATGGCAGTAGTGTTCCTCTCATTTATTCTCGTTTCTACGAGCGTGTGGCTTGCCGCGCAAAAGCAAGTGGAAGCGCGTGTTTCTTCGAAGATGGAGGCGTTCGCGCTCGAGCAAGCAGCCTTGCAATCGTCGAGGGAAAGCGTTGCTTCGCACGTTGAATTCATTGGAAGGCGCGCGTTGTACAACCTGAGCATGGATGTTATAAGCGAAGGTGGCAGAAAGATAGATAATGTTCCTCACGAGCATTCAATCAACAAGATTTTTCCAACTCCTGCAAAGGTTCAAGCAGAGTTGTGCAGTATTATTGTGAACGGAACTCGTTTTGCTGACGATGCTACTATTCTGGCTGAGCGCGAGGACACGCTGATGCATTGGGTTGATTCGCTTAACAAGTCTACTAATAGGATTGGGTTGAATTTTGCTTTTGAAGTTGAAAATTGTGGTGTTCAACAGTCTGACGCGTGGCACGTTGATTTAGTGCTTGAGGCGAACGTCAGCATTTCAAACAATGACAAAACGCTTCAGTTGAACCGCTCGTACGATTCGCTCAACCCCATAGTTGCAAGAATTCCAATCAACGGAACTCTAGACGCTTTCATTACTCTCATGGATTACAAGGCGCACAACGGCGAGTATGGGGATAATACGCTTGCGAGCGTTTGGGACGCGACGATTAGGCAGATTTATTCTTCCAACAATTCGCTTTCAGATTTAGCTCCTGTCTTAGTTGGCGAGGGTTCGCGCGGGAAAGGATGGGCTTACGGAAACGTCACGAGCTCGCCTGGCCTCAGAGAAACTAACCCCGGACAGTACTTGTTGTTTGTTGAAGACGTTTCAGACTACTGCAACGAAGGAGAAGAAATTACTGCTATTTTCGAGGATGATATTGCTCCAGGCGAGTGCAACAACCGCGTGCTTGACCAGTTCGTCGGAGTAATAGTGGACGGCGCTCCGAGCAACGTGTTCGGCACTGAAACTGAAGTTTACGGAGAGTGCACGTGCACTTACTTTACAGAGAACGAGACTGGCAATTGCTTGGATTGTGCTTCGCGCGTTTCGCGCGTTGAAGTTTCAGAAGGTTGTGCTGTTTCAGTGTGCCCTGATAAAGGCAACACGCGGTACGCCAACTTGGTCAGCGTTCCGTTCGTGACTACTGGAATGACTGGCTCTTTCACGAGCACGCACGTTTTCCCGCAAGAGTACGTTGACAGCAACAAGGCAGTGTTGATCGATTCGCCTGGCTGGTGCAATTCATTCGAGCCGAGCATCGGCCACTTTATTTACGATATTGAAGCGTTGAGGGAAACCGCGATTTGCGGTTATTACTTGGAGGACGGAGACGCGCCGAGCTTCCTTCAGAGGCTTGCTGGCTTGCGGCCGTCATCGCTCGGAGGCAGTGCGGGCGTTGAAACGATGCTCGTTGGAATGTGGGCGCGCGACCCTGATTCGCGTGTTGACCACGTTTATTACGGGACGAGCATTGACGAGGGCAAGATAAAAGGAATGCCTGGGTGCAAGGACGTTGAAATGTGCGAAGACGACAACGACGTGCCGCTCGGGCATTTCCTGCTTGACTTGGACCACTCGAATTATTACGGCGTGAGCGAACTGCGTTGCGAGGGCGACGAGTGCGACTCGAACGCGTGCGTTGAATAACTATCAAGGTGTATTATACCATGAAAAAAGGCCAGTCTGGAATTGAAATGGTTTCCGTGCTTTCGTTCATTTTTCTAGCGAGCATTGCTTTGCTCGTGCTGCTTCAAGGCGCGTCCCAGCAGGGTTCGGACGAGGCGAACGTTCTTCAAGCGCGCAATTCAGTTAAAATGATTGCTGAAGCGTGCGACGAGCTTTACTACCAAGGCGGGAATTCGGAAAAAACAGTGCACGTGTTCATTCCTCAAGGAGTAGAGCGCGTGGAGATTGGCGGCGTGGCGCCGGGAAGCTTGGGCAATGAAGTAACGTTCAAAACAATCACGAGTTACGGCAAGACCGACGTTGTAATGATGACGATTCCGCGCGTGAGCGCGCCAGCAGGCCAAGCTTGGATGGACACGCCTGGCACTGGCTTGGTTTCGCTGCGCTTGAAGCTAACACGGCTTCCAGCAGGCGAGTTGGCAGTTGAAATAACTGCAGTGAATTGAATGCTGGCAATAGTTTGAAAATTGGTTGTGTTTAGCTGGAGGATAAAGCAAGAAGTTTCGGAGTGAACGTTTTTGTTTGCGTGAATTGTTTATTGCGTTTGAATGTTTTTGTTTGAAATGTTGTTTGAATTGTTTCGTGCGTGTTTGTTTGAAATTGGTGGTTTGGTTGAAACACGGAAAGTTGAAAGCACAAGCAGCAGTCGAGTTCGTGTTGTACTTCGGCTCGTTCCTGCTCGTCTTGCTTGCCTTCATAGCGTTGACTGCTTCAAACCAGCAGCAAGTGCTCTTTGAAAGGGAAGAACAATTCGCTGTTCAAATCGCGACGAATTTCGCTGAAGAACTCAGCTTTGCAGCTGCAATAGGCGACGGTTATTACAAAGAGTACTCGCCTCCCTCTAAACTCTTGGGCGTTATTGATTACAATTTGACTGTACAAAAAAACGGTTACGTGTCCCTTGATTACTTGCGCGGAGGAAAAAACTTTTCATACGTCTACCTTGTTACTGTGGACTTGATAGACTTGACTCGCTCTGGAGCGCTTCCGCCCTACGAGTCTGCAACTATAGACAAGTCGAAGAAAGTAATCATCAAGATTGAAGGAGAGAATTTGCATGTCGAACAAAACTAGGAAAAGAATGCTCGAGTGCAGCGCGTTCACGCGCGAAGTCCGCAACAGCAAGAAAGGGCAATTCTTTTCTTACGATGCAATCATTGGAGGAGTAGTGTTCCTCGTAGCAGTAGCACTTCTCTATTCCTACTGGTTCGGCGCGAGCCCCACGATGCAGAAAGAAGCGCGCGCTGACCTCGTCCGCGAAACACTGCGCTTGTCAGACGCGTTGCTTACTCCCGGAAGCCCAAGCGACTGGCATGCTTCTGCAACAGACATCGAAAACGCGAAGCAAATCGGATTAATGAGTTCCCTAGAGAAAAACGAGCTGAGCAACGAAAAAATGAATGCGCTCATCACATACCTTACTGCCGACTTTACCCCCAACTACAAGAAGCTGAAGCAAAAACTAAACTTTGCTTACGAGTTTAACGCGACGATTGAAACGAACAGAGTCTTCTACAACTGCGTTGGAAAATGCGACTTGCTCGCATCACCCAGCCCGAAAGAACTAGTAGAAGTAACCCGCGTCATAACTATTGACAACGACTTGGCGCAGTTGAAAATAAACGCGTGGTATGAATAAAAAGTTTTGGAGTTTTGAGGTTTTGGAGTTTCGGCGCGGTTGGAACGTCTTCGGTCAGTCTTCATTTTTCCATTCCTCTTTGCATTCGCAGGAGAGTTTCTGCAACGGCTTTATGTCTTGCGTTGCGTTGAACGTTCTAATCGCTTCCTTGACTTTGCCAGTGCATTTCGCGCAGTTTTCAGCAATCCTTCCTTCAGCCAATCCTTCGTCTGTCAAAGGCGCGAACACGTTTCCAAGCTGGTGGATTCTCTTTAAAACTTCGATTACTGCCCATAACTTTGGAGGCGCAACAAGCCCTTCTTCAAACAGTTTTTCTACTATCGTGCCTCTCGGGATGAACAATGGCTTGAGCGTTGCCCTCGCGTGTTTTATTCCCGTTCGCCTTGCAACGCTGAAGAAATACTCTATCGTGCGAACGCATTCTTCCACTGCTTCCTTTTCCTCCAATCCCGGGGACTTGAGGATAACGTATGCGAACGCCCCGACGCCAGCGCTAGCCAGCAAGCCAATCGCTTTTTCAAACAATTTTTTCAACAGCTTTTTTCCAATCAAAACGCTGCGCACGAAGTCGTCTTGAGACTCCAAGCCCATGCCGACGAAAAGCTGCTGGCTTTTTCGAAGAAGCGCATTCAGCCTCTCGATATTTCCAATGTTTCTCACAACATCTGCAGCGCATGTTTCCAAGTCTATTTCCTGAACTCTTGTCCCTGCGAGTTTTCTGAATGCAAACTCCAAAAAACTGAAAGGCACTTTCAAGTGGAAAAGCGAGCTCTCGCTGCACAATGAAACCCGTCCTGTTTCAATCAATTTTATTCCGTCAAACTGCGCCTTTAAATCCTCAAAACTCGTTTTTTCAACTCCTTGCGACTTGAACCCGCACATAGTGCATTTTCCGTGCGTGCAGTGCGGAGTTCTCAACGCGACGAGCTGCCTTTCTGACGCTTTGCCTTTTACAATCGCTTGCGCGGTTTCCACGAACGCCGGAGCCCTCGGGTCATGCACCATCGGCTTTATTGATGCAAAGCTCCTGCGAAGTTCCCTCACGCGCTTTACGACTTCCCTTCTCATGCCTTATATTACTCTATTCGCCTATTTAATTTCTTGTCGTCCGAGCCTCAAACGAAACTCTTATATCCATTCGCGTTCCATTCACATCATGGCGAAAGAACAGGAAGTGCTCAAGCAAATAGGGCTTTCAGAAAATGAAACCGCGATATACTTGGCTTTGCTTTCAAGCGGCTCGCTTTCCGCGTACGAAATAGCGTCAAAGACCGGAATATACCGGCCAAACGTTTACGACAAGCTCGAGACGCTTTTAAGCAAGGGCCTCGTGAGCTACGTGACGAGAAACTCGAAAAAATATTTCATTGCAGCAGAGCCTGAAAAAATCGAGGAGTACTTGAATGAAGAAGCCGGCAGGCTTGAAGACAGCAAAGAAAAACTGAAGTCGATATTGCCCCAGCTTTCCGCAATGGCCGGCTTTCCGAAAATTTCGACTAAAGTGGAAGTGTTTGAAGGGAGAGAAGGCTTGAAAGTTTTCCTCACTGACATAATGCGGACTGCAAAGGAAGTTTTAATCACTGGCATTGACGATTCAAAGTACCGTGATGCCCTGCCTGCATTCATGCCGAAATACTTTGAATGCCTGAAGTCAAGGAAAATAAGCGAGCGTGTAATCACTTCCAACCGCCAGGGCGTTTTCCAGTTCGCCGGCCCGTCAACCACTTACCGTTTCTTGCCTGAAAAGGAGTTCAACCCGACGAACACTTTCATTTACGCAAGCAAAATCGCGATAGTCAGCTGGGGGTTCCCTCCTACAGTTATACGCATAGAAAACAAGAACTTGGCAGGCACTTACCGCCAGCATTTCGAGCATTTGTGGAACATTGCAAAGAAAAAGCCGTCAAAATAAAAAGGAAGCGGCGCGTGCGAGAATCAGGCTGTTAGTTTTGCTCGCCTATTTTTATGCGCGTTTTTTGCCAGTTTTTGCGTTGTGTTTTTTTTTCGTGCGCTTGCTTTTTCGTTCGCTCACGCAGGCATTGCTGTTAAGATTTTTCTGTTTAGGAGTTTCGAGTTGAGTCTGCTGCTGCCGATTGAGTCGACTGCTGTCGACTGCTCGGCAACACTTGTTCGTGTTGCCGACTGCTCGACAACGCAAGCGTTGTCGATGATTTTGCCTGTTGTTCTGGCTTGTTTTGAGTTTTGGCTTACGCCGCCATTGCTGTCTTCTGCTGTTTTTTTTCTGCTGGCTTTGGGGTTGCCGCTTGTTTTGCCGGAGTTTTTGAAAGCATTTTGATCGGCTTTCTTTGCGCTATCAAGTTCCTGTTTCTTCCTTTAGTGTACAAGTTCGTTACGTAGTTGACGAAGCCAGGCGCTTCAGCGTAGAATTGGGCTTGTTCTTCCTGCGTTGGCTTTGCTTCGCTCATTGTTTTCTTGAATTCAGTTGATTTCACGTTGCGAGAAACGCGGAACACTTGAACAAGGTGGCCTGTCGGGGTTTTAATGAGCCTCTTTCCTATTTCTCCAGTGCCTCTTATTATGGAGCGGAATACTCTTCCAAAAATTCTTCCCAATCCTAGAACCATTGTGTTGCCACCTGAATTTTTTTTTTATAGCACAACATTTAAATACTGCTCATGCGAATAAAGTAACCTTGTCCTGAAGCAGTTGTTTTCAGAGTGTGTGGAGGTTTTAGGCATGAAAAGCGACGTTTCACCAGCAAAGCAAGAGTTGAAGAATTACGAGGAAGTACGAAAGAGTTTCGGCATTAATCCTTCCAACGCTCCGCTGTTTCATATTGTAGCGTTGCACGTTTACACCTGTGCTTTCAAGGGCGTAAAGTCAGGAATGGAGGAAAACATCAAGGAAATCGAGGTCGGAAAGCAAATCAGCTCTGACGACCTGCTCGTTCTCCACAATGGAAAGGAAGTGCTTGAAGTTTACGAGAAAATACTTCGCGATTTGAGCGACAAGGCGAGGAAAGCAAGGCAGAAGTGGCACAAAGCCAACCCTGACTCCGACGAGTTGAGCACTGCGTTCGAAAACTTTCTTTCAATAAGCCCAACGTTTTCCTACAAGGACTTGATTGCGCACATGGAAGCGTTCTACAGCGAAAAAAAACTCGTCAAATACATTGGCACTGTTCCTCTTCACAAGGATGTTTTGAAGTTCACTGAAACCGCCGTCGAGCGAAAGCTGAAGGAACTCTCCGAGCAAGGCATAGTGCTCTCGGGCTCTGGCTCGAGCGTCAAATCAGGCGCGAAAGCAGCGTTTCCGGAAGAGCACGCGCCGAAGCTAAAGCTTGACGTGAAGTACGTTTCGCTTCCGTTCTTGTACAACTTGTTCTGCTGGCAGTGGGACCCGACAGCATACCAGCCGGCGTTCGATTACGAGTTGAGGGAAGTAGAGCACGCGATGGAGGAAATACTCGGGTGCGACTTGGCCAGCCTGCAAACGTCGAAAGTGCTCAAGCTCATATTCAAAGACTGCGAGTCGGACAAGACGAAAGTCGCAAGCAACTACGCGAAAATACTCTCGCTCTACTACAAGCAGATAGGCGAGCACGCGCCTGACTTTCTCGAGACAGACGGGGAAAACGCGTCGTTCAAGCTCGGAAGAAACTTTGCAAAACCAGAACAAGCAACGCTGAAAGACGAGTATTAATTTTTTTTCTTTATATTTTTTCTGTTTTTTTCCTTATGAAAAAGTTTTCTTCAAACCTTGCCCCGAATTTTTCAGTGTAAACAGCAGGCTCAAGCGCGAACACCATCCCTTTTCGGAAAACGTCTTTGCTTTTCACGCTTATTTTCGGGGACTCGTGCACTTGCAGCCCAACCCCGTGCCCGAGCGAGTGAATCATTTTCGGGAATCCCGCTTTGATTATCAGTTTGTTCGCGTATTTTGCAGCTTCGCTTGCTTCAACTCCAGGGCGAATAAAACTAGCAATCTCCTTCATCACTTCCTTCAATTCCTCGTAAGTTTTTTCCGCTTCCCCTCTTCCGCTTGCTGGGAAAAAGCATCTTGCCAAGTCAGAGCAGTACCCGCCCACTCTCACTCCAAAGTCTATCAGCACGTGTTCGCCTCGCGCCAGTTTTTTTCCAGTCGGCTTCGAGTGCGGGAAGCGCGTGTTTTTCCCGAAAGAAACAATAGGCTCAAAAGAAACTTCAACTCCTTCATCAAGCGCACGCTTTTTCAAACTGCCCGCGACTTGCTTTTCGCTTGCTCCAACCTTCAAATCGTTTTCCGCTTCCCTCAATATTCTTTCCGCAATTCTCACTGCTTTCCTTATTTTTTCCACTTCGTTTTCTTCTTTCACAGCGCGCAGTTCAAGCAGTTGCTTTGAAACGTCTGTTGCTTTCCCGCGCAGCCCGCGCATTTTCTTCCACGCGCGCAGAGTAACCGAGTCAAAATTCAACCCGATTTTTTTTTCATTGCGCAAGAATTCTTCTGCCTTCCTCCAAGCTTTCCCGCGCTCGAATTTTTCGATTCTCCCGGAAAATTTTTCTTTCGCAAGCTCGAAATTCAAAGGTGAAACGAGAAGCACTTTTTCCTTCGGCTTCAATATGAGGATGCTGTTGTCCAATTCCACTCCAGAGAAATAGGAAAAGTTCGAGTCTGCTTCGCGCGCTGCGTCTCCGTTCGCGAGCACGAGCGCGTCGACTTCACTCAAATCAAAAAAACGTTTCAGCCTGTTCATGAACAAACTCATTCACTGAAAACAATTAAAAAACGAGCGAAAGCGCTGGCATGCAATAAAACGACGAAATAGTTTTGCGCAGTTCGCATTCCCTACTTCTATTTCAGGTTTATTCCCACGATTTTGCTTCCGTCTTCAGTTCTCGTTACTCCGAAGGCAATGTCCGCGTTCGATATTACCACGTCGTTGTGGCTCACGACGATAAATTGCGTGTCTTTGCTTAGTTCTTTCAGCAAGTCCGCGAGGCGCTTGCTGTTCAGCTTGTCGAGCGACGCTTCAGCCTCGTCGAGAATGTAGAATGGCGCCGGGTGGTGCATGTGAATGCTGAACACGAACAACAGCGCGAGCAGGCTTTTTTCCCCTCCGCTCATCGCTTCAATATACCTTTCCTTCCCGTCTATAGTCACTTTAATCATCAAGCCTGAGTTGAACACGTTGTACGGGTCTTGCAATAACAGCGTGCCTGCGCCTTTGAACACGTAGTTGAACAAGCGCTTAAAGTTTTCGTTCACTTTGCTGAACGTCTCGTGGAATATCGCTGTCTTTTTCGCTTCTATCTCGTCAATCATGTTGGTTACTGCTGTTTTTTCCTCTGCCAGCTTCTCCACTTTCCCTTTCACTTCCTCCAAGTCCTTCTTTTTCTCTTCATATATTTCAGGAGCGCGCAAGTTCACCATTCCAAGCGATTCGAGTTCTTTTTCCGCTTCAAGCAGGCGCGCCTCCATTTCATTCTTTTTTCCTTCAACCACTTCAACTCCCTCGAAAGCAGCATATTCCGACTTGAAGTCAACTAAGCGCTGTTCGAGCACGCTCTTCTGCGTTTCCACTCTTATTTTATCCTCCCTTATCTTCGAGAGTTGCGCGTCAATTTTTCCTTTCTCCACTGACACTACGTCTATTTCCTTGTTGAGCGTGTCCCTGCGCGCGAACAGCTTTTCCATCTTGGTGCTTACAGTGCGCAGTTCCTCTTCTTTCTTTTCAAGCGCTTTCCTCGCCTCGCCCAAGCGCGTGTTGAGTTGCTTCGCTTCGCTTTCAATGCTCTTCTCCTCCTTCTTCAACTCCGCAAGTTCACTGTTCAAGTTCGCGAGCCTTGTTTCAAGAACGCTTATTTCAGTGGCTTTCCCGCCTAGAATAGTTTCCTTTTCCCTCACTGCGTTCTTTAATTCAGCGACTTTTTCCTTGAGTTCTATTACTTTCTTTTCGTCTTCAGTCTGCGTTGCTTGCTCAAGGCTTGCCTTCAGCCTTGTTTTTTCCGCTTCGAGTTTAGACAGTTTTTCTTTCGCGTGCTTGAACTCGCCTTCTTTCTGCGCTATTTTCTCAGAGAGCTTGCGCGCTTCCTTCTCAAGTTCTCCCATTGCTGTTGTTCTTTTTCTGTCCGCCTCGCTCTTGTCTGCAATTCCCTTCAGTTCTATCTCGAATCCCTTCATTTTCACTTCAAGCTCTGAACGCTCGCGCCTTTTCAAGCTCATGCGCTCGCGCAATTCGTAAAGCGAGTCGATCACTTTCTGCTGTTCTGCTTTTAATTCCGCGAGCTGTTCCTCCACTTTCTCGAGCTGTTTTTTTTCCTTCAAGTTCATCCTGCTCTTGAAAAATCCTCCTGTGAGCACGCTTGTTGTTTCAATCAAGTCTCCGTCTAAAGTCACCATGCGCGCTTTCCCAATGCCCACTTTTTTTGCCGCTTCAATGTCCCGCACGAGCACAGTGTCTCCGAACACGTAATTCATTGCCGGTGCGAAGCGCGCGTCAAACTTCACGAAGTCCATCAACAGCCCGAGCGCGTGAGGAGATTTTACTACTTTCATTGTTTCAGCGTCTATTGCGCGCACGCTCCTCTGCAACGGAATGAACGTGCACCTTCCAGCTTTCTTCTGCTTCAAGTGGCTTATCGCCTGCGATGCGTCGTCGACAGTTTCAACCACTACATAATTCAGCCTGTTCCCTGCTGAAGCTTCAACTGCAATCGCGTACTCTGGCGCGAACGAACACACTTCCTCCACAGTCCCGTAAATTCCATCAACAACGTTTTTTTCTTTCAACTGCTTTACCAAGTCCAATCCCGAGTTGAGCGTTGTTTTTCCCGCGACTACTTTCAACGTTGCCCATTCTTCCTTCGCGCGAAGCACTTCCCCGTCAACTTCAACTCCCTGCTTGTTCAACTCCCTCTCTTTCTTGAACAAGTCGTCGAGTTCTCTCGTCAAGCTTTTTTGCTCTTCCTGAAGCTCGCCTATTTGGCTTTCCAGCCCGCTTGTTTTCGTGCTTGCAGTAAATTCAGACTTCAGCCTTTCAAGCTCCCTGTTCTTGCTCGCGAGCAGTTCCCTTGAAGTCGCAACTTCAAACTCTGCTTCCCTCAGCAAGTCTTTTTCTGCTTCTGTTTCTCTTGAAAGTTTTTCAACAGCATTCTGAAGCTTTGTCGCCTCGCCTTGCTTTTCTTTCGCAGACTTTTCAGCAGTCTCCAAGTGGCTCTCGATTTTCGCTGCTTCAGCTTTGAGTGATGCCAGCTCGCCTGCGTGCTTCCTGTTCTCTGAACTCCACGCGCCTGCTTTTTCGCTCAGCGTTTTTCTTTCTTTCTCGAGCGTTTCAGCGCGTTTCCCGAGCCTGTCTGCTTCTGCTTTCTTCAAGTTCAAGTTGTTCTCGTCCATCCCAATCGCGGACTTCAACTCCTGCGTCTCGGCGAACGCCTTGTTGCGCGCGCCCAAATCGTTTATTCCGTTCACCACTTGCTCTTTCTCGCTTGAAAGCTTTGCCACTTGCTGGCCCAGCTTTTCCGCCTCGCTTTGCATGGCGCCTGACTGGCTTTCAAGCTCAACATGCTTTTCAGCAGCGCGCGTGAAATCCTTTTCTACTTTCACAAGCTCCATGTGAAGCACGCTTGCCTTTAATTTTCTCTGCTCGCCTTTCAACCCGTTGTACTTTATCGCTTCCTCTTTCTCGCGCTCCAACTCCAGCAAGTAGCCTTCCCGTTCCTTTAAAACTATGGACGCGTCGTTGATTTTCGTTTCGACTACTGCAAGCTCGCGCAACGCCTCCTTCTTTTTTTCTTCGAAATCGCTTATGCCTGCAACTCCGTCAATAATCTCCCTGCGTTCCTTTGGGCTCATGTGAATAATTCTTTCAACTTCACCTTGCGCTATAACGTTGTGAGAGCCGATCTCCATTCCCATTGGCTTGAGCGAATCCATCACTGCAATGCGCGTCATCCTCTTCCCATTCAGCTTGTACAAAGTCTTCCCGTCTTCTCGAATAGCGCGCTTTACTTCAATCTGCTTCCCGTCATTGTCAAGCAACAAGTGAATGACTGCAGCGCGCGCCCCGCTCGAAATCAAGTCGTTCACCTTCTTAGAGCGTATCGCCTTCAAGCTCGTCTCGCCCAAAGCAAAACGAATGCAGTCGAGGAAGTTGCTCTTTCCAGAACCGTTTGGCCCAGTGAGGCAAACGAACCCGTGGGGCATGGGCAAGTCTATTGACCTGAAAGACTTGAAATTTCGCGCCTTCAGCCTAGCAATAAACGGCTTTCCGTTCCCCGTTATTTTCTCCTCTCGGGGTTGTTCCATCGCTTCGACTGAATCGCCTTTATTCATGCGATTACTAATGCTCGCGAGAGGTTTAAAAAACTTTCACGCCACGAGAAAAAACAAGCGTCTTTTTTAAGCAAGCTCGATGTTCGCAGCCTTTTCGCTTGCAGCAACTCGCGCTTCCTGCTAACTTTCAGGCTCGGAGTTCACAGCCTTCTCGCTTTCAACAACTCGTGCCCCGCAGTCCAAACGTTCGGTTAACTCATCGGCTCTACGTTCGTGTTTATCCTTCCTGAAACAACGTGCGTCGGCGCGCCAGCGTCATTGCAGTCCACTGCGTCGCAGTTCCAGTACGTGAGCGTTGCCCGTATCCTCTCGAGCGAGCCTACAGACGGGCCTGACACTGGCGTGAAGCTCGCAGTCAAGTTGAACTGTTCTCCGTCGTTTATTATTTCAGTTGAAGAAAAACTGTAAAGATTCAATCCCTTCTGCCATCCAAAGCCTCCTGCTGTTCCAAGCGTTCCATCGCTCGCTACTGCCAATTCTTTCAGTTTTATTTTAAACCCCAAGCCGTTCGTAAACCCTGCTTTCAAATTGTACTGCGTGCCTGACACTCTCTCTATCCTGTAATACTCGCAGTTCACGCTGGGCGAGAAAGAGCATTCTTGCGGAAGATAACGCGCAGGGTTAAGAATTCCCAAACTGTACAAGACAGTCAATGCCACTACGAGCAAGGCTAAAGCCCAACCGTAAGTAATGACGTACTCCATCGCGGCTTGACCTCGCAAGACGCGAGCAGTCGGCGTAGCCGACTCAATGGCTGCCTGACCTCGTTTCCTTCCCATAGCAATCACTTAGCACTCCAGTATTTAATTAATTTTTTGTTTTTCGCTGTATGCGGTTGCGTGTTCGTGCGCGCGTCTTTTTTTTCGTTTGTTTGCGTTTTCTGCTTGTGTCGTGCGTTCGTTTTTGTTTGTCGCGTGCTGTTTTTTTCGCGTGTTCGTGTGTTGTTGCCGCTTGTTTTTGAGCATGCTTTTTTTCCAGTGGTATTTTCTGCGTGTTTGTCTGCTCGTTTGCTTTCCGCGCGCTTGTTGTTAGTTTATTTTCGTGTTGTTTGCTCATTTTTTGTTTGCGTGTTTGTTGTTTCTATTTTTTTTTGTTTTACTAGTTCATTTGCTTTTTTGAGCAGTTGCTTCGCGTTTTCGTGCGTCAAGCGTTCTAGCGCTTTTTCGAATTCAAGCCACTCGCTTTCAGTGTGTTCGCTTGAAAGCGTTGCTTGTTCTTGCGTCGTGCGCGCGAGGAAGAAGTCTACTTGCTTGAATATTGTTTTTCCAGCGTGCTTGTAGAAGTACGTTATTTTTTCTTTGAATTGCTCGTCGAATTCGAGTTGCGTTATTCCTGTTTCTTCTTTTATTTCTCTTTTCGCGGTTTCGAGCAGTGTTTCGCTTCCCTCGATTTTTCCTTTCGGAAAGTCCCAGTGCCTTTCCTCGTAGTGGAGTATGAGGTAAAGAGGCTTTCCTTCCTCCAGCCTGTAGACTACTGCGCCTGACGAGAATTCCTGCATGAAAGGGAATTTAAAACAGCAACTATATAAATAGTGCAAGGGAATTTTTTTCTTCAGGTGAACTGGTTGGTGTATACTCCGATTTCAGCATCGTGTGGCAGCATTTCAACGCAAGAGTGCCTCTCCCGCGCCATCGACGCTTGTTCAGCGTATTCCAATCCTTTCGAGGCTTGTTTTCGCGAGGGCTTGACGTTGTTTTGGGGCGGGAGCGCGAATTTTTGGGCTCCTGGCGTTCTCTCTCTGCTCATTTCTTTTTTCATTATCGCGATTGCGTACATGCTTGCCGAGTTCCTGCGTTCTCCTGAGTTGAACGCGTGGGTGAAGCGCGAGTTGTACGAAGTTGCAGTGTCAGCAGTTATTTTCGGCGCTGTCATTGCAAGCCTTTTAGTGATGAACAATTTTGTTTCGCCTCTCGTAGCGCACGGCAAGACTCACATTCAAGTCGGCGAAGAGTACTTGAACGAAACGCTTGATGATTTGAAAGTCACTTACCTGCGCTTGCTCGTGTTCGACGCGTCAATGGGAACTCTCGGTTCTATCGGCACTTCCTTCCACATCCCATTCTTCGGAGTAGGTGGCATGGCGTTGTGGGGCACTGGGTTTTCGCCTCTCGCTGGCTTGGGCCAGGTTACCAACGCAGTGGTAACTATAGCTGATTTTATCGCGGTTGTCTTGATCAACTTGTGGGCTCAAATTGCTTTGCTTGACTTTGTGAAAAACAGCGTGATTACCCTGCTTCTTCCATTTTCGCTTTTGCTGCGCACTTTCCCAATCACTCGCAGGCTAGGCTCTACAATGATCGCGTTCTGCATCGCGCTCTACGTCGTCTACCCGCTTACTCTCGCGCTTGACAAGGGAATGTACGAGCATGGCTTGCACGCGTTGAATTTAGACAAGTACGAGTTCACTAATACTGGAAGCACTTTCGAGGATTACCAAGCAGCTGCAAACCTGAACGGTGCGGATGCTGCGGACGCGTTTCCGAAAGTCTTCCTCAACTGCCCCAGCAAAACTCTTGAAAAAGACGCGGACTACCCTTTTATTTTCACTATTGCTGCTCCTAAAGCAACGCCTCAAGCTGACATTTTTGACGATGATGGCGACGGGGATGTCAGTGAAATGATTGCCGGCACTTACGAAGTATACGTTACGAAAGTAGGGGATGCTGCCGGGCCTTACCCGCCTTACATGCCTACAACTCCTGTTCTCGCAACCGAATCTCCTTACGACTGGCCTCCTCTTCTTGGTTCTGAAGATTGCAAAGGCATTTTCCTTAACGACGATTACTTGCCTAAAGAGTGCACTGGCGAGTTTGAAGAACTCGGAGAGTACAACGTGACTGTAAAAATAAAGTGGGCGGAAGACTCTATACTCATCCCCGGCTCTACTTTTGATGTTACTGACGAGTCTCGCTGCACTGTGAAAGTAGTCGAGCCTGCTGGCCATTGGAGTTTTGTTGACTGGCTGAAGCGGGCTTCAGGCTGGTCTGCCGGCGGGTTGGCGAGTTCAGTCGGCATTCCGATAAAGCAGATTTTCGGTTCAGCGTTAAACCTCGGCTCCAGCGCGTTGGGCTTGCTGAGCCCGAACTTCATGGTCAGCACTGCCTATGATTTTCTCACTTGCGACGACGTGCTAGTCAACGACATTTCTTCAAGCTGTTACACTTCGCTTACTGCCAATGGGATTGCTATTACAGACCCGTCGTGGTCTTTGCCTGTCGTAATGTCGAAAACGACTTTCGTCCTCGTGCTTACTGTGGTTTCGATAATCATTTCAATAACGTTTTTCAGAAGCATTTCAACATCGCTCGGAGGAGAATCAAGCCTTGCCGGGTTGAGTAAAATAATATGATGGTTTTGGAGTTTAGTAGTTTTGTGGTTTTGGGGGTAGTTTGTTTTGCCGTCGTATTGCGCGCCTTTGGACGTGTTTATTGACCCTGCTGGTGGCGGAGCCATGGGCGGGGCTATCCGCACTGCTGTTCTCGCAGTGCTCATTATTCTCGGCGCGATGTTCATGGCTGCGCGTTTATTCAAGCGCGCGGATTGGGAAGCTTACGTGCGAATGGAAATTTGGCAGGCGGTAATTTCTTGTTTTCTTCTCGCGAACTGCTTGTTCGCTTCAGGAGTTGCGTGCACGCTTGCCACCCAACTTTCGGGAAAGGCAGGCACTGGCACTGACGTCGGCCATTTTGAAGTTGCGAACGAGTACTTGGCGCGCGTTAGCAACCTTGCGACTGAATCCTTGAAGGCGTTAATCACTCTGCAAGTGTACGCGGAAATGTACTCGAGTTATACTGTTCAAGTTGCTCAGCCTTCGTGGGGTTATTCGTACAACCCTCTTGCTGGCTTTAAGGGAATTGAAAGTTCGCTTGGAGTTATTGAAACTTTCGTGCCTGTCTTTGTTTCCAGCCTTTTCGCACAGCAGTTAGGGCTTCAGTTTATTCAGGCAACTGCCTTCACTATCCTCTTGCCTGTCGGCATTCTCTTGCGCGTTTTCTCTCCAACGCGCGAGGCAGGCGCTTTCGCGATAGCCACTGCGTTCGGCTTGTTCATAATACTCCCGCTCACTTACGCCGTGTACGACCGCGCACAGCAAGTGTTGTGGCATGACTTGAACGCTCCTGACGGCATGTTCAGGATATTCGACGCGTGCTACTACACGCTCGTCGCGCCAACTCCAGACCCTGCATTCATAATTTTCACGAGTGTAATATTCAACCAAATGTGCAACGCGTTCGTAACAATTGCGCACATCATCCCGCAAGCGTTGTTCCTGCCGTCAATGTCAATGGTGATAACAATAACATTCATTAAAGCCCTCAACAGAGAATTGATAATGAAATTCGGGTGAAATCTGAAAAAAAGTATTTCGAGATTATTGTTGTTTGCGTGTGAAGAAAACTTGCTCGCGCGCGAAAATCGTTTTGAGTGTGCATGAACAAAAAAAGTTTTCGCGTGAAAATCGTTTTGCGTGTTGTTTTCGTGAGTGTTTGGTTGTATGCGTCGTTTGCTTGCGTGAATTGTTTTGCGGGGTTTTTTGTTGTTCGAAGTTGTTTTGTTCATGTTGTTTTCGTGAGTGTTTGGTTGTATGCGTTTGCAAGAGTAACGAGTTGTTTCGTATGCGTTTGAAACTGTTTTCACTGCTGGCGTTGTCCGCATTGTTTTTTTCCTTTGGTTGCGTGAGCATTGGCGCTGGCGGAGGGTTTCCGGTTTTCAACGGCGCGCAAATTTTCAATTTCATGTTCTTCCAGTGGAAGACCGCGATTTTTGCTGCAATGCTCATTTCCACTTTCGTTGCAGTGCTCATGTACATGGGCGCGTCCATCATCAACCACAAGGAGTTGCTCGCGTGGAGCAAGAGCGAGTTCGGCCAACTGCTCGCGACAGGCTTGATAGTCGCGAACGTCTTGTTCTTCATAACCACTATAAACCAGTTGACGTTTGATTCCTTCGGCAGCACGCTCGGCTGCAGCCAGCCTGAAGACTGCCCTATCGAGCTCGGCCAGAAAATGCTGAAGTCTATTTACAGCGACGTGCGCGAAATGAACAAGAACATTCTCCAGTTGAACACGTGGTTCCTCATAATGTCCGGAATGAACTTGTTCGTCGAGTCAATCAACCCTCCGTGGTACTCGTTCAGCTTCACTCCTTTTGCAGGCACTTCAATGATTTCAAACAGCTTGACCATCTGCTTTGACTCTCTCATGAAGATAATGATGCTCGTGAAAGCACAGCAGTACGTGCTGAAGCTAGTCCAAACCGCTTTGTTCCCGTCGTTCATGTGCATAGGCATACTCTGCCGAACTTTTTTCTTCACGCGCAAGCTCGGAGGCTTGATGATCGCGATCGCGCTCGGCTTGTACTTCGTGTTCCCGCTTTCCTACGTTTTCGCGAAAGACGCGATTTACTCAACGTGCCTGGACGCTACTGGAGCTTATGATTACTCCAAGCCTTGCGTTGGAAACTGGCTGTTTAAAGTAAAACAATCAGACATTGACGACCTCGGCACTTACACTTTCCAGCCTAACTCCCGCACTGGCGACCGCATCATCATGCAGACCAACCAGGCTGGCCTTGCTTCAAGCATGTGGAATTGGGTGAACGGAGACTTGCTCATGGATACAGGAGGGCTGTTCGACCGCGTGGGCAGGCTCTTAGTGTTCACCACGTTCGTCCCGTTCGTTTCACTCGTGCTCACGATTTCATTCATTAAAGTCCTCTCCCCCTTGCTTGGAGGAGACGTTGAAATAGCAGGCTTGACGAGATTAATTTGAATTGTTTTGATTGGTTTTGTTTGGAATTGGTTTCCATGAATAAAAATTTGCTTGCATTGCTTGCAATCAGTTGCCTGTTGTTTTCACTCAGCGGTTGCGCTGGAGCAGTTATTCCGTGCAGTGATAATGGGGCTAACTTTAATCCAAACGACCCGCAAAGTATTTGCTGTCCAGGCTTGCGCGCGAACTACGAAACGGAAATTTGCGAAATGCAAGTTGCTGACTGGGTTCAAGTTTCGCTTGCAGCTCTCGTGCTTGTCTTCATGATTGTTGCTTTGATTATGGGCTTCGCGTTCGCGTTGAACTTCCGCGAGTTGTTCGCGTGGGGCAAGAACGAGTTGTTTCAAGTGCTCGCGACTGCAATTATAATCGGCGCTGCTTTCGCGGTAGTGAACGCGAGCGACATTCTAAGCGGGTTGATGCTTTCCGGAATAACTCACAGCGTACTCAACGACTCCGAGCACCCGACTGCTTTCAGCGTTGCCGAGGGGTATTTGGACGTTTCAAGAAACCTTTTGCTTGGAGAATACTTGTTTTTCAGCCGGCTTAACATGGGCTTCGGGCAGTGGGCTTCAATGACTTTATCGCTCATGCCGAGCAGGGTGGGCTTCAGGTTCCAGCCTGCCGTTGTCCTCAGGCCCATCATGGACGCGAACGGAATGCTGTTGAATGCTTTGGGCATTGGCTTGGCTGGGCTTTACGGGCAAATGGCGTTGATCGGGTTCATCAAGGAAAAAATGCTGGCGTTGTTCCTGCCAATTGGAATAGTGCTTCGTTCTTTCCCGTTCACGCGCTCGAGAGGAAGCGCGATGATTGCTATTGCTCTCGGGTTTTACATAGTGTTTCCTCTCACTTACTATTTGAGCATTCAAGTGCTCGTCAACCACTGCGCTATTCTAAACTGGAGTGATTTGGGGCAGTGTTCGCTTCATGCTGCCGGAGCAACGTTCAGAGCGCTTTACGAAGACATTACCAACAGCCCGTCGCGAGGCATGTGGGAAGGTTTCGGCGCTGTAGTGTTCTGGATGTTCATGTGGTCAAGCAAATCAGTGTTTATTTTCCTTCCAATCGTGTTCTCGCTTGCTCCTGAAGTGCTGTGGTTCCTCATCATTCTCGGCTTTATAATGCCTTTCATAAGCCTCGTAATAACTTTGACGTTCACGCGAGAGCTCGCGAAAATACTCGGAGGAGACGTGAACATTTCCGCGCTAACGAGAATAATTTAGAGAAATAAAATCAGAGTGGAGTTTCATGAACCAAAAATTTTGGCTGTTGGCAGTGGCATTAGTGTTCTTTTCCGGCTGTATTGGCAGCCGTGACACTATCTCGAGCGCGATTCCAAGCGACTTGCGTGGCGACCATGTTTGCGGCCACGGGTTGTGGGGCGACTGGGTCACTTACTCGCTCATCGGAGGCTTGATTGGTTTTTTCCTCGTCGCGTTGTTTTACATGGTTGGCGAGATTCTCCAGAAGCCTGATTTGGTTGTTGGAGCGAAAGACGACTTCTACCAAACAGCGGTTTCGCTCGTGATTGTAGCTAATGCAGTGTGGGTTGCGAGCTTGATGTGCAATGAATTGGGCCCCCAGCTTCTTGGAATAACTCCGCTCACTGGAACTGCTGGCATCAGCGGGTTGTACAACGTCTGCTTTTCTTACTTGAATTGGCTGAACGAGAAAATAATTTCCGGTTACGTTCACGTGCTTATTGTTTACTGGCGTGTTGCTCTTGCGACGAGCTTTTACCAGGGAAACAGCCCTGGAGGCATTGGCGCGAACGCAGTCCCGTTCTCGGGCATGAGCTCGGTCTTGAGCGGTTTTTCAATGTTGTTGAACGCGCTCACTATCGCGTGGATTACGAACTTGATTCAAGCCGAGATTTTAAAGTTCGTAATGCTCACTTCACTCACCGTCTGGCTTCCGCTTGGAGTAGTATGCAGGTGCTTCAAGCCAACCAGGCGTTTTGGAGGCGCGCTCATGGCGCTCGGCTTGGGCTTGTTCTTCTTCTACCCCGTAGAAATTGGAATAAACGCTGCAGTAGCTAAAGACTTTACTGACAAATTATCCGACCAAGCTCTTGAAAGCGGAACATGCCAATATGCAAGCGACTGCTGCTCCAAAGCTCCAGATGCGTGTAAAAAGCCGCTTTCTCCAGAGTGTTCCCCAACCAGCCCTAACGGAAGATGCGGCGGAGCTAAATGCAGTATCGACAGTGATTGCTACTCGAGAGAATGCGTTGGTGCTGATCCTGTCCGCGCGTGCGATGATGACCATTCATGCAAGACTGGCCCTTGCACGTGCACTTGCATTGGAGGCACGCACGACGGCACTTTCAAAGGCCGTTGCGCGATCGGAACTTGCTCTGACCGGGGCTGGTGCAAGCCTTGCCTTGTTTCAGGAAAACTCGAGAAAAACACTGCAGGCACTTTTTCCGGGGTTGAAAAAGAGTGCTGCACTGGCGTGAAAGTTAAAATCAATTCTAAAGGCGAGATTGATTCTTCAGGAAGCGATTGGGCGTGCAAGCCTTGCAGTGTTTCAGGCGGAGCGTGCAGGGCTAATGACGAATGTTGCGCAGTCCTGCCTGGAGGCGCTGCAGTTTGCGAGGGAAGAACATCCTGCACTAGCAATGACGACTGCGAAAGCAAGTATTGCGAAAAAATCCCTGCGAGCGCGAGCACTGGCACGTGCACTGGAATTTGCAGTGAAGATGCAACTTGTTCTTTCGACTCTGGAGTTGGCGCTTCAAGCGTTTCATCAATTTTAAAGAACACCGGCGGTTTTGCTTTGAACAGTCTTTTAACCAACGCGATTTTCTTGATGTACGCGAACCTGTTGACTCTGCCTTTCAAGTCAGGGCTGTTGCTCGGGGCTGCTTGGGGTGCAGGTTTTGCAGTGATAATAGGAGGCACGACTGTTGCGTTGAGTGCTTTGATTAACCTCGCCATAACTTTGTTCGTCACTGCGTTTATTCTCCCTACTATAAACTTGATTTTAATAATCAACTTAGTGCGGGACCTTTCAAAGTTTCTTGGGGAAGAAATGGATATTTCAAACTTGACTAGAATGATTTAGCGATTATTTGGAGGTAATTCGTTTGGCATGGATGGACGGTGCAGTCAGCGCGTTGATGAGCACGTGGAGTGCAGGATGGCAAGCGAACGCTCTGCTCGCAGTGCTCATTTCCTTCTTTACTGTTTCAATAGCGTACATGCTTTCAGTTGCTTTCGACTTGCCTAACTTGAAGCGCTGGTCAAGGCAGGAATTCGTGCAAGCAGCAGTCTCATCAATCCTCGTGCTCGGCTTGGTTGCAGCATTGAGTTCAGCTTCGCCTTCAATCGTTGGCATAATGCTTGAAAAAACAGGCGCGATAGTAACAGACTTGGAAGCAACAGGCGCGCCGCTCGCGAACATTCCTGCAGAGTTTAGAGGAGGCGACCCTTTTGAAGTAACCCAGTTTTACTTAGGCTGTGCTGGAAGCGAGTGTGTTTCCGACGGCATTGTCGGCAGAGAGTACGGCGCGCTCAAGTGCATGAAGAAAATGTACACTCGGCTTTACGCGATCAACTTTCCCATTGAAGTAGTTGAGAAAAGCGAGTTTTCCGTTGGAGGAATTTTTTCAGTGAGCGGCTGGGCTCTCGCCCCGTTCGTCAACCTCTCGCACTTTGTAGTGCACAACCTTTCCTTTTTGTTCATTGCTATTTACTTCCAGAAAGCATTGCTTGTCTTGATAAAATACACTATGCTCGCGTACTTTCTTCCAGTTGGAATAGTTTTGCGCACGTTCCCGCTCACGCGAGGCGCTGGAGCGCTGATGATAGGGCTTGCTATCGGATTGTACTTTTTCTACCCTCTAGCGTTCACTCTCGTGCTCTCTGCTAACGCCGGGCAAATACAGCACGCAGCGCCAGGCTCTGCACTCCCTGCCACTGGAATAGAGAGCGCTGCGTGCGTTGCGTACGAAACGCTTGGAGGAGATTCTGCGAACGTGTACATTCCGCAGAAAGACGCTTCCCCTGACCTCGACTCGTTCGCTAGGGCGATGCTGTGGCTCAGTCAAAACACGAACAAGGCAGCTGGATGGCTTACTGGAGTGGAAAAAATAATACCGTTCCTGATGCATGAAGTTTTCCTCTACCCGCTCGTTGCGCTAACAATTACTTTTACTGTCACGAAAGCTCTTGCTGACTTGTTCGGCGCTGATGTTTCAGAACTCGCGTCAGGACTGGTAAAACTGATTTAAGGTGGTTTTTTTGAAACTTGAAATTGAAACAGTAAAAACAGATGAAGAGACGAGAATGGAAAAGCTTTTCAAAAAGCTCGTTGGCAAGATTTCCTTCATCCAGTCGCGCGCAGAGCAGGAGCAGCTTGTTTCAAAGTTCGCTGAAGAAATTTTCGGAAAAATTTCGCAAGACAAGAAAAAGAAAATAGTTGACGAAGTGCTATCATACGGGATTTTGGAAGAGTTCATGAACGACGCTGACGTTGAAGACATTATGGTGAACGCGCTCAAGCCCGCGTTTACTTTCTCTTCAAAGAAAGGAGTGGCGCGCTCGAACAAAAAGTTTTCTTCGCTTGAAGAGTTGAATTTGTTCATAAAAAAACTCCTCGTTTTCTCAGGAAGGGAAAAGCTCGAGGAGCTGAACGATTTTCACTTGCCTAACGGTTGCAGGGCGAATGTCGCAAGCTCTCCAATGGGCCCGCAGATTACGATTAGAAAATTCAGGCACGAGCCTCTCAGCCTAATAGACTTGATTGAGTCCGGAATGCTCAACTATTCATTGGGCGCGCAATTGTGGCTTTACGCTGACGGCCTGCGCTTGAAGCCGGCGAACATTCTCATCGCCGGAACTCCCGGAAGCGGCAAGACGACTTTGCTGAACGCGTTGTTTGCCTTCATGCCTCCGAACGAGCGAGTTGTAGTGATTGAAGACACGCTTGAGCTTAACACTGAAACGAACGAGAACTGCGCGCGCCTCGAGGCAAGCGAAAGCGTTTCAATGGCTGGCTTGGTGAAGAACAGCCTGCGCATGCGGCCGAGCAGGATAATCGTCGGTGAAGTGCGCGGGGCTGAAGCAAGCGACTTGATGACTGCAATGAACATCGGAAAAATCTGCATGGGCACGCTTCATGCCTCCAGCTCGCGTGACGCTGTCACGCGCCTTGAAAACGCGCCCATGAACGTGCCCACTGAAATAATCCCGCTCATAGACGTTTTCATAGTGCTGAAGCAATTCT